>JBFWSL010000001.1:0-42470 GCA_050248375.1 Hyphomicrobiales bacterium
GTCATCTACATCGGGAGCCTGTCCAAGACCCTGTTTCCCGGCCTGCGCATGGGTTACCTGGTGGCGCCGGCTCCGCTCATCGAACAGGCGCGGGCGCTGCGCCGCCTGATGGTCCGCCACGCGCCGAACAACAACCAGCGCACCGTGGCGCGGTTCCTGGCGCTGGGCCACCACGATGCCCTCGTCCACCGGCTGCACCGGGCCTACCGCGAACGGTGGATGGAAATGGGCCGGGCACTGGAGGCGTACATGCCGCGGGCGAGCCGCGTGCCGAGCTTCGGGGGGTCCAGTTTCTGGGTGAGCGGCCCCCAGGGCCTGGATGCGGACCGGCTGGCCGAGGTGGCGCTGGGGGAAGGGATTATCATGGAGCCCGGCAGCATCCACTTCGCCGCCGACCCCGCCCCGAGAAATTTCTTCCGCCTCGGCTTATCCTCCATCAGCGCCGAGCGCATCGAGCCCGGTGTGCGCAAGCTCGCCGCCCTGATGGAGCGCCAGATGAAACGGGCGGACTGAGCCGCGTCCGGCCATCTGGTCCGAGCGAATTGCCGGAACTGGTTCTACGCAAAGCCGCGCACCACATCCATGTGATGGAGTCGCCGCCAGCCGGTTCCGGCGAATTTACCTGAGGAGGATAGCCATGCTCCTGGGCGTTCCCAAGGAAGTGAAGGTTCACGAGTATCGCGTCGGAATGACTCCCGCGAGCGTTCGCGAGGTTACCAGCCACGGCCACAAGGTAATGGTCGAGACCAATGCCGGCACGGGGATAGGAGCTTCCGACGACGCCTATCGGGACGCGGGCGCGGAGATCGCCGACAGCGCGGAAAGGATCTTCGCCGAGGCCGAAATGATAGTGAAGGTGAAGGAGCCTCAGGCTGGCGAACGCCAGTTGCTCCGGCCGGGCCAGACCCTGTTCACCTACCTGCACCTCGCTCCCGACCCGGACCAGACCCGCGACCTCATCGAGAGCGGAGCCACCTGCATCGCCTATGAAACGGTCACCGACAGCCACGGTGGCCTGCCGTTGCTGGCTCCCATGTCGCAGGTGGCGGGCCGCATGGCCATCCAGGCCGGCGCCCACTGCCTGGAAAAGGAAGCCGGCGGCTCCGGCATCCTGCTGGCAGGCGTGCCCGGTGTCGCCCCGGCCAAGGTGGTGATCATCGGCGGCGGCGTCGTGGGCGAGAACGCGGCCTACATGGCCATCGGCGTGGGCGCGGACGTGACTGTCCTCGACAGGAACGTGGATACCATGCGCGCGCTCGTGGTGCGCTTCGGCGCCCAGGTGAAGACGCTCTATTCGACCGCGCTGACCATCGAGGAAGAGGTCAGCACCGCCGACCTGGTCATCGGCGCCGTGCTGGTGCCGGGCGCCGCGGCCCCCAAGCTGGTCAGCCGCGGACTGGTTTCGCGCATGCGTCCCGGTTCCGTGCTGGTGGACGTCGCCATCGACCAGGGCGGCTGCTTCGAGACTTCAAGGCCCACGACCCATGCCGAGCCTACCTATGTGGTGGATGGCGTGGTGCACTACTGCGTGGCGAACATGCCTGGAGCGGTCGCGCGCACCTCGACCTACGCGCTCAACAACGTCACGCTGCCCTTCATCCTCGCCATGGCCGACAAGGGTCCGGCGACGGCCATGCTCGCCGACCCGCACCTGCTCGCGGGCCTGAATGTCCACGCGGGCAAGGTCACCTACCAGGCGGTGGCGGGTGCGCTCGGCCACAAATATGTGGACCCCGGCAAGGCGCTTGCCGCCTAATCCCTGGAGGGCGGCGGCAGCTTGCGCTGAAGGATGCGGAACAGGACCTGCGCCCCCAGCACCACGATGGCCAGGCGGAACAGGTGGTGCAGCGCCACATAGGCGATATCGGCTCCAAGCACGATGGCGATGACGTTCATCTCCGACTGGCCGCCCGGCGAGAAGGCGAGCAGGACAGGCAGTGTCTCCAGCCCCGTCAGGTGAATGATGGTCCATGTGAACACGGCCGTCAGGGCGAGCAGTATTACGGTGTAGCCGACCGCCGAGGCGACCGTCCCGGCGAACTCCCGCCAGCTTACCCCGGCGAACTGGCAGCCCGCATGGGTGCCGAGCGCGAGCTGCGCGAAGTTCAGCACCTCCACCGGCATGTGCAGCGTCGCTAGCCCCGAGATGGTGATCACGGCGCAGGCGATCATCGGCCCGACGAGGGGGGAGCCGGACAGGCCGATCTTCAGGGCCGCCCACCATCCGAATATTGCGCAGGCCAACAGGGTCAGCAGGTTGGCCGGATCGTAGCCGGTCCAGTGAACCATGTGGGTCGCCCGCTCGCCGATCTGCACATGCTCCGACCACTCGATCCAGAAGGGGAGCACGAAGACGATGACGAGCACGCGCGTGCTGTGCGCGAGCGTGAGTTGCCGCTCGCTCGCTCCCGCGTCGCGTCCCATGGCGATCATGTCCTGGAAGCCGCCCGGCATGGCTGAATAGAAGGCCGTCGTCCTGTCCATTCGGCAGACATAACGGAAGAAGGGAACGCCGAGCGCGGCGATGATGAGGACGAATGGCGGTATGAAGGCGAGGCTTGCCGCCATCTCGGGGAGTTGTGCGATCAGCGCCGGGGTGAAGGCGGCTCCCACCGCCAGCCCGAGGACCGCCCTCGCCGGCCCGATCAGGCGATCGGGGCCCTTTACCGGCACGCCGATGATGGACGCCAGCAGGCATGCGGCCAGCGACCCGAGCATCCAGGGCAGCGGCAGCACCAGCACCAGGAACAGCACCGACCCGGCCAGCCCGACCGCCAGCGCCAGCGCCACGTGGCCGTGACGCTGCCAGTCGAAACCCATGCCGCTTGCGGAATCCTTCGCCAATGAGGTGGTCCGATCATGCCGCGGGCGAATGGCGGGCGGCCGGTTGTGCGAGAGGGCCGTTACCGGGCCCCCCGGACCGGCCATGGCGGTCGCGATACCAGACCGGACCGGCACTCACAACCCGCGAGAGGCGAGGGACAGACCATCCGGCTGCGGATCATTCAATTTGTGATTGAATTAATGTAATTCTCAACTAAACGTAAGTTTTTTGTGTCGGGGCTCTGGATTTTTCTGTGAAATACTGGAAGATTGGTAAATATTAGACGTGAAATCCTCTGGATTTCGTCTTCACGCATGCCAGAATACATTGCAGTTGCGGCGGGTTGTGTGAAGCGGCGCGGGGGGCGTTGTGTCGGCGGGGTGTGGGCTGTGCCATTATCTCCGGCGTTCGGGCCGGATAGGGCTGGCGATCGCGGCGGGCCTGTCGGCCTGCCCGGACGCATGGGCCGGCGACGGTGCGGCGGACGCCCGCTTCGAGACGTTCAGTGGCATCGCCGTTACCTATGATTCCGGCTTCGCCTATGCCGGCGGCGTCTGGGCCCTGGGCAGGCCGGTGGAACAGCCGGGCTTGCGTTTCCGTGCCCTGGGCGGCGGCGGCAGCTATGCCTATGACGGCGCCTTGCCATTTGCCGGGGTGAGCGTGCCCACGCGCTTCCATGGTGACGTGGGATTGATTGAGGTGATGGCCGGCTATCTTCTGCGGCGCGGCGAATGGACTGCCAAGATCTACGCGGGCGCGGTCCATGCCCGGCACCAGATTACACCCCGCGATCCGTCCAATGACGTCCAGGGCGGCGCATGGGGTATGAAAGGCCTCGTCGAACTCTGGCGCAATCTGGGCGCGCGCGGCTTTCTTTCCCTGGACGCGGGCCTGTCGAGTGCGTTCGGCGAGTACCGCGTCCACTCCAGGCTCGGCACCCGGCTGCGTAGCCGGTTCTCCGCAGGCGGCGAACTGGGCGCCGTCGGCAACGAGGACTATGACGCCCTGCGCGGCGGCGCATTTCTGCGCTGGCATGGACGCAGCGGCGAGTTCACCTTGGCTGGCGGTGGAACCGGCGACTATCTGGACGAGGATATGACCCCCTACGTCACCTTCGACTACTTCCGCCGCTTCTAGCCTCCGCTGCCGGCGGGCTTCAATTCAGACGGTGCCCGTGCCTGCTGCGGCAATCCGGGGCAACGCCCCGGCAGATCGGACAGTCGATCGACATCCAGTTGTCCACCACCAGGGAGACGATTTCCGGCAGCCGCGGCAGCAGATCCCCGGCGCTCACCACCAGGTCGGCCCCGGCGCCGAGCAGCCGGCATTCGGCGGCGGGACTTACGGGCGCGGCGGCGACAGCCACGATCCCTGCGCCGGAAGCGGAGGTCCTGCGCCTTGTCGCCGTCACGGCTTCGCAGCCGTCGGTTCCGGGCAGGGAAAGGTCCACGAGCGCCAGGTCGAAGCCTGTGTCGCGGAGCCCTGCGCGCGGCAGCGCATAGGGGATCTGTTCCACCGCGGTGCACTGCCGGATCATCGGCTCAAGCCAGACGATGCCGAGGGCGCGGCTGACCTGGGCCGCGAGATCAGCCTGCGCCGTGACCAGCAGCACGCAGGTCTTGTTGTTGTGACTGGGTCTGATGGGCATCTGGCAGGCCGCCTCTTACCGGTCGCGGAACCCCCGCGGCCTGCCAAATATCGAATACAACCTATAATAGAAGATTAAACCACAATACCCGCAAAAGGAGAGCGGCCTCCCTCCGGCAGGCCGGACTATTGCGCGCAGGCGCAGTGCTCTCCGTAGGCCCTGCTGATGGCGTCGAGATTGCCGACGATATGCCGGTCGATGCCGGAATAGGGCACCGCGGCGGCGGCGATGTAGTCCGCCGCCTCGATGGCTCCCAGCGCCGCCGTCACTGCCTTTGAGATATCCTTCGGCATCGCCGCGTCTTCCTTGCCGTTGAAGAAGGCCTTGAAGAGCTCGAGCGCGGCGAAGGTCGAGTCCGATGCCGCAACGCCGTCCTGCAGGGCCGTGTCGCCGGTGAGCGCCGCCGCCGCCATGGCCAGTTGCTTCAGGCCGGCGTCTGGTTCGGGCGCGGCGAGGGACAGGGACGCGCCGCCCCAGCCGGGATGTCCCCCGGCCGAACTGGCGGCCGCCTCGCGCGCCATCAGCACGCGGGCATGGGCGACCTTGCGGGCCTCCTCCGCCTTGTCCTGGAACAGGCCGATGCGCTTGGTCACCTCGCCGATCTTGCGCTGATAATAGCCGATGAAGGAGGGAACGCCCGTGCACAGGGCAGGGGACTTGGGCTGCGACAGATAGGTGCGCAGGTCCGTGCCGATCTTGTAGGAAACCCAGCCGGTATTGCGCTTCACCGACAGTTCCGGGTCGACGGTGCGCCGGCTGACCAGGGGAGAAGCAAAGCGGATGACATCGCGCTCCAGCTTCATCACCTCCGGATCGGGACCGGAGTCCGGCTGCTCGAACTCGACGCAGCGGTTGTAGCGGCGGCCGGTGCGGCGGTCATGGACCCGCTCCGACCTGAGGCACTTCGCGCTGACGGTGCTCGCGGCCGGCGTGAACAGCCAGCGGCCAGGACGCTCCTTGTCCGGCTTCTGCACCGACTTGAGCAGCTCGCCGATCGCCTCGTCGCTCGCCTCGCGGAGTTCCGTCAGCCGTCCGTAATAGGCGCCGGGGCAGTCCACCACCTTCCAGGTGAACTCCGTCGTATCCGCGAGGCCGCCGCCGGGCTGGCGCAGGGTGACGCGCAGGCGGTTGGCCCTGTCCGCGCTGTCGGACTCCGCTTCCTTGAGCAGGAGTTCGACCGTGATCCTTTCGGGCTTCTTCTGCTTGATGTTCTTGACCGTGATGACCCGGGACGAGGAGCCGTCGCCGCCGTCATCGGCGCTCCCGATGATCTGCCTGATCTCCGGGCCCTGCGCGCTGAGCTCGATCACGGCCTCGACGGACCTGGCCTGGGTTTCGTTGGAGAGGAGGATGGTGGCGAATGCCGTGCCTCCCGCGGGCGCGGGCGCGCCGGTGCGCGTGGCCTTCAGCTCGGCCCGCACACCGATGATCTGCAGCTCGCTCTTGGGCGAGGGCGTCTCCTGCGGATTGACGCTGCCGGTGGCGGCGGGTTCCTCGCCGCGCGGTTCCACGACGGCGGCAAGCTTCAGGCCCGGAAGGCCTTGAGCGGCATATGCCGGTCCCGATGCCGTGCCGGTGAGGATCGCCAGTGCCGCGAGTGCTGGCAGGAAACGGAAATGCCCTGCCGGAAAACGAATACGGAGAGAACGCATCCTCCACCCCTGCTGCGCTTTGGTCCCCCGGATTGCCGGCGCCGCTCCGAGTGCTGCCGCACTTCAGGTGTCCGCCGGCGAGCTTGTTCTTCAACACTTTTCGGCCGAACACAAGATTGAAAGCTGGGCATTGCCGGGCCGGATGACGCCGGACGGACAAGAGGACCGGTAGGAATCAGACTATTGTGAAGATTTGGAGTCTTGCAGTCACCGTGTCGGCACTGCCGGTTCATTGATGCCGGCAGTGCCTGACCGTCGGTGCCGCGTCCCCATCGCTGCGCTTGAAGCTCCCCGCTGAGCGCAAGGCGAAACGAAGCGGCTTCCCTCTTTGGTAGTTGTCTGTCGAACTAACCTGGGGCCGAAAGGAAACGTCTGTGAAATCGAAAGCCCGCAAACTGTGAATGAAGGCCGGTCGGGAATCAAATGTTTGGTGAGGCTATCCGCCATTTTTCTGGCGGGAACCCGAGACAGCCGGATGCGGGGCCGCAGCGCCGGCAAGCGCTGCGTTCGCCTTCGCGTGTGCGCAAGCCGTTGCTGTCTTCGCGGAGCCCGTCGCCGAAATTGAAGCTCCGGTCGATGCTTAGCCCGATCTCCTGTGAGGCGGAGTCCGGTTCCCGGAGTGCCGCCGCCGGCAGCGCGCCGATGCCGCGCCCCTCATCTATCGGCGGCGGTCACATGTCCGGACTGTGACAGTTTTGAAACAGGCAAGGCAATTTTCGAAAAGGCGTTTTCGGAGGCCATCGGGTCACTCCGGCGGCTTGCGTTCGCCGTCTTCCGCGCCGGACTCCTCATCCTGTTTCGCCGCCTCGCCGTCCTTCGCCTTGTCTTCCTCCGCCTTCGCGTTTCGCCACTCGTCCAGGCGTCTGGCGATACGCTCGCCATTCTGCTCCCAGAAGGAAGCGTCGTAGCGGATGGCGGTCCTGAAGTTGTCGGGAGCCGTGGGAAGGAAGGCTTTCATCTCCACATCGACCTCCGCATGCTTTCCCGCCATGGCCACGGCGGACTTGCGGAGCGGTCCATAGGGAAACCAGCGGGTTTGCGCCGCCATGCGCTCGGGCCCCGAGGCGAAGGCGATGAACTGCATCGCCGCGTCCTGATGCCGGCTGTCCCTGGGGATCGCCCACATGTCCATGTCATAGACCTGTCCGTCCCAGACGACGCCGAAAGGCTGGTTTTCCCCTACGATGGAGGCGAACACCCGTCCGTTATAGGCCAGCGCGAAGCCCGCCTTTCCGTCGGCCAGCAATTCGAGCGCTTCGCCCGGCCGCTTCCACCACACGATCTCGTCCCGGATTTTATCGAGTTCGGCCAGAACCTTGCCGATGCCCTCCTCGGAGGCGAGCGTGGTGTAGATGTCGGAGGGCGCCACGCCGGCCGCCGACAGCGCAAGCTCGAACAGACGCCTGGGATCCCTGGGCAGGGCCCGCTTGCCCGGAAACGCCTTCAGGTCGAAAAGGTCCGCCGCCTTCGCCGGCTCGGCCCTGGTGTAGTCGCGCTTGTCGAAGGCGATGATGGCGGACCATGCCACCGAGCCGACTCCGCAGTCGCCGATCGCGCCCGGCAGATAGTCCTCCTCGGCCTTGGCGCCGTCTTTCGAGCCTGCCAGCCTGGAATGGTCGAGCTTGACCAGCAACCCGTCCTCGCAGGCCTTTTTCACCGCGCCCGCGCTCAGGTCCACCACGTCCCAATTGCCGGCGTTGTCCTTCAGTACTGCGGCAGTTGTCTCCCCATTGTGGCTGACGGCGCGGACAGAGATGCCGCTCTCTTTCCCGAATGGCGCGAAGAAGGCGCGCTCCTGCGACTGCGCGTAGGCGCCGCCCCATGAGGCAACGACGATCTCGTCGGGCTTCGATGCGGTCTGGGCTTCCGGTGCGCCGCCCGCCGGCGCCTCCTGGGACTGCGCGGCGGGGAACGAAAACATCAGGAACGCGGACGCAGCGCCGATAAGGCACCTGCGCGTTGAAAATAGGGTCATGCGATGTCCTGGGCGGTGTCTGGGAGAACTGTGACGATTAGAACCGTTTCGGGCTGTCAAATGCAACCGGGCACATCGGCCGCATCAACAGCAGTTCATTCGCCGTGAGCGGCGTAGTGGCGCGGGGCGCCGGGCGCATGCGATCCGGAGCGTACCGGCGCGATCTGGAACACCGGTTTCGACAACGGGCCCGAAATCACCAGGCGGGCGGGTCCCTTCGCTTCCGTGGCGCCCGCGGCGGGCGGTGAGGCCGGAGCGCCGTTCGCCACGGCGAGGCGATAGTCCACGTTCCATGTGGAGAGGTCGATGCTTCCATCGCCGCTGATTTCCATCCTGTCGGCCGTGACCAGCTTGACGGAGTCGCTGTAGGCGATGCCGGGGCGCAGCAGGATGGTCCCTTCCATGGAACTGATCGCCGTGGTGCGGCCCCTCAGCGGCTCCCAGCCACTCACTTCTCCATTCGGCGCCAGGGCCGCCAGCTTGGCCACGTCGATGTCCACTTCGCCTTCCGTGAGACGCAGCTTCACCTGGCCCTTGGCCTTGCGCACCAGGGCGGTCATATCGCGCCCCTGCGTGGTGACATCCACCTCGATGTCCGTCGCGCCACGTAGGGGGCTCGCGCCGGCGATGGCGGCCAGGCACCTTCTGGCGGACAGTCCGTTTATGTTCGCGGCGAGGCGGGCGCGGCCCTCCGGGACGCCGGCGTTGTATTCGAACCGGCCGTTGGCCCTGCCTTCGCACAGGTCGAGGATGGCGAAGTCTCCATCCAGTTGTCCCGACCTGAGCACCGCCGAGATCGCCGCCTGGCCGATCTCCAGCGCGGGCGACACCAGCGAGGCCGTGGAGATGCGCAGGTCGACGTCAACATGGTGCATCCAGGTGAAGCCGTCGGGGACGCCGGTTGAAAGCGTGTCGGGCTTCACGTCGTTGAATTGGAGGGCGGGCAGCGCGAGCTTCTGGAAGGCGAGCGTTCCTTCCACCTGTGGGCGCGAGGGCCCGAGCTTCAGCGACAGCGCGCCGATGGCGCGGTTGCCGTCTATGGAGAAGGAGCCCTCGTCGAATCCGATCAGTTCCCTGTCCCAGTCGAACTTTCCCGAGACGGAGAATTGCCACGCGTCGCCGCCCTCTGGCAGCAGCAGGCCCATCCAGCGCCCGAACTTCACGATGTCGGTGACGTTGAGATCTATCTGGCCGGCGAACTGCAGGCCCGAAGCCACGGCAGTGCGTCCATCCAGAGCCGCGGTGAGGGCGGGGGCTTCCAGCTTGAGCGTCATCGGGATCGCGGCCGTGCCCTTGTCGATCTGTGGCGCCGAGCCGTTCAGCGCGAATGTCACCGGCTGTTCGCGCCATTGCAGCTTTCCCGACGCGCTGGCCGCACCGCTGCCCGCCGTCAGCCTGACATCAGCATCGATCTTGTCGAGGACCTCGTTGCCGTAGCCTGTGAACTGCACCCGGCCGCCGCGGAGGATCAGCCACTCGACCGGGCTTTCCTTCATGGCCTGCAGGAGCCGGAACTCGTCCTTCTGCGGCTGGGCCAGCTCGGGAGCCGGGCCTTGCTGCCGTACCGTCACGCTGGCCCCTTCGAGCACCAGCTTCTCGAACTCCGCATTCGGCCAGAGCAGGGACATGAGCCCGCCCTCGACCCGCAGCTTCTCGATCCTGATCTCGTCGACCAGCGGAATGTTGTCGGGCGCCGATACGGTCACCCGCTCGGCTTCAACCGCGACGGTTGGGAAATATGTGATGCTGACCGGCCCCTCGATGGCGAGCCGGCCGCCGCTCCAGATGGCCAGGCTGCGCGTCATGCTGGCGCGAAGAGTGTCCGCGTCGAGGGCGGGAGGACGGAGCACGATGAGCGCCAGCACCCAGACAAGAAGCATCGCCACGGCGAAACCCCCTAGTCTGATAAGCCGTGTACGTGCCATACCGCTTGACGCTCCGTGCCCCGGACGGTCGCCCCGCGCGCAGACCCCGGCGATGGCCTGTCCCGGCGCGGCGAGCAGCGGCAATTCAACTCGCGACCGGCCGCTGTAAATTTGTTTTAGACTGATCCACACGGGATTGCGAGCGTTTCACTTCCGGGATTCTTGAGGAAAATATGGGCAAGGACGGCATACTCTGGCGGCCATCGCCGCAAGCCTGCGAGGCGAGCGAGATGATGGCTTTCATGAAGGATATCTCGCGACGTACCGGCAAGGATTTACGCGATCCCGACGCCCTGCACGCCTTCTCCATTACCGAACCGGAGACCTTCTGGAAGGCGGTGTGGGACTTTTGCGGCGTGATCGGCGATCCCGGCGCCGCGCCGTGGCTCGAGGACGGCGACAGGATGCCCGGAGCCAGGTTTTTCCCCCGCGCCCGCCTGAACTTCGCCGAGAACCTGATGTCCGGCGCCCGCGAAGGCGACGCCATGGTCTTCTGGGGCGAGGACAAGGTGCGCCGCCGGGTGAGCTGGAGCGACCTGAACAAGGACGTGTCGCGCCTGCAGCAGGCTCTCAGAGCGGCCGGCGTCGGCAAGGGCGACCGCGTAGCCGCCATGTTGCCCAACATGCCCGAGGCGGTCATCGGCATGCTCGCGGTGGCGTCGCTCGGCGCCATCTGGTCGTCCTGCTCGCCCGATTTCGGCGCGCAGGCCGTGCTCGACCGCTTCGGCCAGATCGAGCCCAAGGTGTTCATCGCCTGCGACGGCTACTACTACAACGGCAAGTCCTTCCCTGTCCGCGACAAGATCGCCAGGGTGCTTGAGGGCATGCCCTCCGTGCGGCAGACGGTGGTCGTGTCCTATATCGGGGAGGCCGGCGCCACGGCATCGTCTATCGAAGGCGCGGTTGCCTGGGATGCGCTGCTCGACAAGTACCAGCCCGCCGAGCCGGTTTACGAGCGCTGCGAGTTCTCGCATCCGCTCTATATCCTGTTTTCCTCGGGCACCACGGGCGTGCCGAAATGCATCGTCCACTCCGCCGGAGGCACGCTGCTCCAGCATCTCAAGGAGCACCGGCTGCATGGCGGGCTGCGGCCCGGGGAGAAGCTGTTCTATTTCACCACCTGCGGCTGGATGATGTGGAACTGGCTGGTCAGCGGGCTCGCCTGCGGCGCGACGCTGCTGCTGTATGACGGCTCGCCTTTCCATCCCTCGGGCAACGTCCTGTTCGATTTCGCCGACGCCGAGGACATGGCCATCTTCGGCACGTCCGCGAAGTATATCGACGCGGTCAAGAAGGCCGACATGACGCCGCGCGAAACCCACAGGCTCGCCTCCGTGCGCATGATCTGCTCGACCGGGTCGCCGCTGGTGCCGGAGAGCTTCGACTTCGTCTACGACTCCATAAAGAAGGACGTGCATCTCGCCTCGATTTCCGGCGGCACCGACATCGTCTCCTGCTTCGTGCTGGGTCATCCCCTCAGGCCCGTCTACCGCGGCGAGATCCAGGGGCCGGGGCTCGGCATGGCCATGGACGTGTTCGACGACGAGGGCAGGCCCATGAAGAGCGGCAAGGGCGAACTGGTCTGCACCGTGCCGTTCCCGTGCATGCCGGTGGGCTTCTGGAACGACCCGGAGGGGCGGAAATACCACGACGCCTATTTCTCCCGCTTCGACAACGTCTGGCATCACGGCGATTTCGCCGAGTGGACCTCTCATGGCGGCATCGTCATCCATGGCCGTTCCGACGCGACCCTCAACCCGGGCGGCGTGCGCATCGGCACGGCGGAGATATACCGCCAGGTCGAGCAGCTCGAGCAGATCAGGGAAGCCATCGTCATCGGCCAGGACTGGGACGGGGACGTGCGCGTCATCCTGTTCGTCGTCCTGAAGGACGGCGCGGTCCTCGACGACAAGCTGCAGTCCGAGATCAAGCGGCGCATCCGCGAGGGCGCCTCGCCGCGGCATGTGCCGGCGCGCATTCTCGCCGTGCGCGATATCCCCCGCACCAAGTCCGGAAAGATCACCGAGCTTGCCGTGCGCGATGTCATTCATGGCCGCGAGATCAAGAACAAGGGCGCGCTGGCGAACCCGGAGGCGCTGGATGAGTTCAGGAACAGGAGCGAGCTGGCCAGCTAGCCGCCGGCCTTATGGCCGGGCGTGGCCCGATCGCGAATAGGAAAGCTCCGGCAGGGGTTCCTTGCGTATGCTCGCGGTGCCCGGCCGTCCCGACACGATGGTCTTGTGGATCAGGATCACGGGCGCGAGGCCTATGGCGACGATGGTGAGCGCGGAGAGGGCGCTTTCCTCGAAGCGGTCGAGCGAGGCCAGCTCGTAGATATGCGTCGCCAGCGTATTGAAGTCGAACGGGCGCAATAGCAGCGTCGCTGGCAGTTCCTTCATGGAATCCACGAACACCAGGAGCGCAGCCGCGCCGAGCGCGGGCCGCAGGATCGGCAGGTGTACCCTCAGCAGCGTCTGCGTCACGCTCATTCCGAGCGTTCGCGAGGCCGCGTCCAGGCTGCGCGACACCTTCTTGAGCCCGGAGTCGATGGCGCCCAGCGAGACGGCGAGGAACCGCACCGTGTAGGCCATGACGATCGCCGCCGCCGTCCCGGAGAGCAGGAGGCCCGTGGAAATGCCGAAACGCTCGCGCATGAATGCATCCACCGCGTTGTCGAAGCCCGCGAGCGGCACGAGGATGCCCACCGCGAGCACGGTACCCGGCACCGCGTAGCCGGTGGCCGCGATGCCTGCCATCCCGTGCACCAGCTTCGAGCGGGTAATGCGGCAGGCATAGGCCAGCACCACCCCCAGCACCACGGCGATGAACGCCGCGGCCGCCGACAGCGTCAGGCTGTTCGCGGCGTTGCGCCAGAAGCCCTCCGCCAGGGCCGCGTCGAAATAGCGGACCGAGGCGGAAGCCAGAACGCCTGCCGGCATGACGAATCCGACGATCACCGGCACCAGGCAGGCGAGCAGCGCCAGAACCCCGCCGGTCCGGCCGAGGTCTTCCTCGGGCAGGTGGCGGTATTTCCCGGTGGTGTGGTGGAAATGGCGGCGTCCGCGCGCGGCGCGCTCCGCGAACAGCAGCGCGAAGACGAAGACCAGCATCACGCAGGCGATCTGCGCCGCGCCGGACAGGCTGCCACGGTTCAGCCACGTATCATAAACGCTTACGGTAAGCGTCTTCACGCCCAGGAACTCCACCGCGCCGATGTCGTTGAGGCACTCCATCAGCGCCAGCGTGACGCCCGCCACGAGCGCGGGCCGGGCGAGCGGCAGCGCCACCTGCCGGAAGCAGCCCCAGCGGTTGCAGCCGAGCGTGCGGCTGACCTCCAGCACGCAGACCGACTGCTGCAGGAAGCTCGCCCGGGCGGTGAGATAGACGTAGGGGTACAGCACGAAGGACAGCAGCACGATGGCTCCCGCGAGCGTGCGGATGTCGGGAAACCAGTATTCCGCCGCGCTGCTCCATCCGAAAGCGGCCCTCAGCGCCGTCTGCGCCAGACCCGAATAGTCGAACAGTTCCATGTAGCAGAAGGCGATGATGTAGGTGGGCATGGCCAGCGGCAGCAGCAGCAGCCACTCCATCACCTGCCGTCCCGGAAACCGGTACATGGTCACCAGCCACGCCGTCGACGTGCCGATGACCAGCGTCAGGACGCCGACGCCCGTCATCAGCAGGACGGTTGTCAGCGCGGAGGACGGCAGCACCGTGTTGACGAGATGTGTCCAGGTGTCCCCGCTGGAGCGCAGGGCGAAGAGCGCGATGGCGGCCAGTGGAAGGGCCACTGCAAGGCTGATCAGAACCGCGGCTGCGGACCACCCCAGGCTGCTGGAGCCGCGCAGCCGCGCGAAGCCGTGGGACAGCGCGGAGGACACTCCAACGGTATCGGTCATTGGATTGCTCGCCACGCTGCCGGTTTCTCAGTGAACGCCGCCTGCGCCCAGCGCCACGCGCGAGGACGCCGCGAGCACGTCGGAAGATTTCGCCGCGAGCGTCCCGGGCCTTTTCGCGGAAGGATAGGCCTTGGCCAGTTGGTCAAGCGCGGCGTTGATGTCCTTGGCGAGATCAGGGTTCTTCGAGCTGATGGACTCGAGCTGCTTTTTCGCGCGCGTGCTGGCCGCCTGGTAGAAGCCGTATCCGTCCAGATAGGCCTCGCCCTCGGTTTCCTTCTCCGCCTGGACGTAGAGCGCGGCTGCCCGGTCGATCAGGTCGGCGAGGATGAGCGCGTTCGTCCTGGCGTCCTTCGGACCCGGCGCCGGCGCCTTCTCCGCCGCTGCGTCGATGGCCGCGAGCACCTGATCCACGGTCGCGTTCACGGCTTTCGCGTCCGTGCCGCCGCCGAGTTCGCCGGCTTTCGACATCAGTTCGTCGAAAGGCTGCACGCCGCGCTGCTTGAACACGTCCTCAAGGTCCACATAGACCTCTCCGATCGGGTGCACGAACATTTCCGCGGCTGCGTCCCTGTCGCCGGCGGCATATGCCGCCTTGCCCGCCAGATAATGCGCGCGGATGACTTCGAGTGCCGTGATGAAGGCGACAGGATCCTTTGCGGCGCGTGCCGGATCGACACCGCGTTCGCCGCTTTCGCCGCCGCCTCCGGCTTCGCCGGCTTCCCCGGCCTCGCCTTTCTCGCCAGCGGCCATCTTCCAGTGCTGCGGCGCGGCGGCCTGGCCCTGTTGCGTCGTGCGCGCACTCGCGTCGGGGGACGGATTTGCAGCCTCTACACCATGCGCGGGGGGCAGCAGTGCCACCGCGCCCACGGTTGTCCAGAGCCAGCGACGTTTCCGTTGCGTCATGACAGTACCTCTCCTAGTTTCCATTCATGTTTCTGTGTATTCCCGACGTGCTCGACGAGCCGGCCCTCAAGAGTTTGCGCGATGCCATCGCCAACCTCGAATTCGAGGACGGGAAGGCTACCGCCGGCTGGCACGCCCGCGACGTCAAGAACAACCGTCAGGCCGTACCCACCGCCGCCCTGCGCCATGTCCAGCGCATTGTTGTCGATGCGCTTGAGAACAACGACGTGTTCCGCGCCGCGGTGCAGCCTCGCCAGTTCGCTCCGCCGCTGATCAGCCGCTATGCCGGTGGCGAGGCCTACGGCACCCACGTGGATGATGCCCTGATGGGCCAGTCCCCGCGTCTGCGCAGCGACCTGAGCGTGACCGTGTTTCTCGCGCCGCTTGCCGACTACGATGGCGGCGAATTGATCGCGGAAACCCTTGCCGGCGAGGACGCGGTGCGGCTGGAGGCGGGTAGCGCGGTCGTGTACCCATCCAGCATGTTGCACCGGGTCGCGCCGGTGACGCGCGGCGAGCGCCTCGTGGCCGTGACCTGGGTGCAGAGCCACGTCCGCGATCCCGCCGCGCGCGAAGTGCTGTTCGACCTCGAGCAGATCAGGCGCGAGGTCTTCGCGGCACAGGGCAAGGGCAGGGCCTTCGACCTGGTGTGCAAGACCTACGCAAATCTGCTTCGCCGCTGGGCCGATATCTGACCCGTGGACGGCGTCGAGGCCGGTCATCACGTCTCCTAGTGGGCGTGCGCTACGCTCGCGCCCACGGGTGCGTCCACCAGCATCGTCACGTCGCAGATGGAGGTCTGCAACAGCTCCTGTCCGGCGATGCGCAGCGCATCGGCGAAGGCTGACGCCGAATCCACCACTTCTTCGATGTTGCTGCAGCCGAGCAGCGCGAATGCGCAGGCGCGTTGCGCCGGGCATGCCGAATGCTGGCAGGCGGCAATCATCGAGATGGCGATGGATTCGTCACGGCAGAAGCCCGAACAGCCGAAGGGCATGTAGCTGAGCTTCCTGCAGGAGGCGCTCCTGAGGGTGCGTACCCAGCAGGCGAGTTCGGTGATCGCGGGTTTCGCCTGGGCCGGGCCCAGTGCGGTGACATAGGCGTTCCAGCCGGTTTCCCAGCAGGCGATGTCGCTGGTCTCGAAGCCCGCCATCCAGCAGCGGAATCCCAGTCCGACGAGATGCTCGGCCTGGCCCGGAGCGTTGAACTCCAGCGGCCGGAAGGGGGCAACGCCGCCGCGCTCCCCCTGGGTTGTCTTGCGCAAGGTCATCATCAATCTCCTGTGTGACGGCCATGCCGGACCGCTGTCGCGATCCGGCCGGCCGGCATTTGTCTCTTGTGATGGCCTTACGTGCTCGGACCGGCGTCGAAGCCGACCTTGTCGACCAGCTCGCTCGCCTTCTTGCGCAGCTCGCCAATCTTCGCGATCGACACGTCGTCGGCCTTGAACTTGCCCCACGAGGCCGCGATCGGGCCGGACTGCACGCCCTCCTTCACGGGAAACTCGTTGTTGGCCTGGGCGTAGAGCGCCTGGCCTTCGGCCGACGCCAGGAACTCCATCAGCTTGATGGCATTTTCCTTGTTCGGCGCCGTCTTGATCAGCGACATGCCGGAGATGTTCATATGCGCGCCCCGGTCGCCCTGGTTCGGGAAGATGAGCTTGACCGACTCGGCCCACTTCTTCTGTTCGGGCTCCTTCTCGTTCGTCATCATCAGCGCCATGTAGTAGGTGTTGGTGATGGCGAGGTCGCATTCGCCCGTATAGACGCCCTTGGCCTGGACGCGATCGTTGCCGGCGGGCTTGCGGGCGAGATTCTCCTTCACGCCCTTGAGCCATTCCTCGGTCTTGGCTTCGCCGTGGTGCGCGATCATCGAGGCGATCAGCGCCACGTTGTAGTCGTTCTGGCCGGAGCGGATGCAGATCTTGCCCTTCCACTTGGGATCGGCGAGTTCCTCATAGCTGATGCTGTCCTGCTTCACGCGCTCCTTGGAGGCGAGGACGACGCGGCTGCGGGTGGTCAGGCCGATCCAGTGGCCATCCGGGTCGCGATACTGCGCCGGCACGTTCTCCTCGATGAACTTGTCGTGGAACGGGGCTGTGATGCCCTTGTTCTTCGCGGCGCTCAGGCGGCCGATATCGACAGTGAAGAGCAGGTCGGCGGGGCTGTTCGCGCCCTCGGCGGCGATCTTCTCCTCCAGGCCCTTGCTCGCGTGCAGGACCTTCACTTCGATGCCGGTCTTCTTCGTAAAGGCATCGAGCATCGGCTGGATGAGCTGCGGCTGGCGGTAGGAATAGACATTGACCGACCCGGCCGCCACGGCCGGAGCGGAGGAAACTGCGAGAAGTCCAAGAAGGAAGGCAACGCGGCGGACGCCGCGGGGAATGCGGTAAGACATGTTTTCCTCCAATAAGCGGGGTTCAAGGCCCCGGTATCGGGTTGTACCGAAATGCGTCGCCCCGGAGCCGTTGAACGGGCCTTGGGCGTATCCGCAAGGTAAGGTCCTCTATTCACGACTGTCAACGTCATGAATCAGTGTATCTTTTTTAATTAGAACAATTCCAATCTGAACATCCGCCCTGACGCAAAGAAAAGATCTGGAAATACTGCAAATATACTGATGACGGCCATGCACATTCCCAGTAGGCGCCAGTGACTTGAACAGGCGTGCGTGATGACGCATGAACTGTGCGGATCACTTATCGAAACCGCCTCCCTGCGCGGCACAAGGACGCACAAAAAATGAAGACAATCCGGGACTGGCGCGGGATTGCGGCGCTGGCGGCCGGCGGCCTGGTGCTCGCCGCCGTGATCGCTGTCGCGGTGGTTGGCGTCCATGTGCTCGGCATCGCCACGGCCTTCTATGCCAAGACGTTGTGTTCCGGTATCTTCGTCTCGGAACGTCCCGAGGCCTCCATCATCGCCGGTGACATCCTTCCGAAGCTGAAACGGCTGCCTGACCGATTCTCTTACCGGATCGACCCGGAGGGCTCGACGGTCAGCGTGGCCTATCTCGGCCTGGCCCGCCGCGAGGCTGTGTTCCGGCCCGGATTGGGCTGCACGCTGCTGATCGGTGCCAGCCGCGGCGACCTGCTGGCGCGGCGGCCGGGTCTGCCGCCGGTTCCGGCCTCGGACGCTCTGCCGGTCTCGCCGCTGGCGGGAGAGGCAGGCGCCCGCATGGAAGCCGTTCTCGACAGGGCCTTCGCCGAACCCGAAGGACGAGGAGCCCGCCGCACCCGCGCCGTCGTCATCCTTCACGCCGGGCAGGTTGTCGCCGAACGCTACGCGGAAGGCATCTCGGCGGACACGCCGCTGGCCGGCTGGTCCATGAGCAAGACCGTGACCGGCGCGCTCATTGGCGTTCTCGTCAGCGAAGGAAAGCTGTCGCTGGAGTCTTCGGCGCTGTTCCCGGAGTGGAAATCGCCAGGCGATTCCCGCGCCACCGTCACCGTGGCCCAATTGCTCCGGATGACCTCGGGCCTCGATTTCGGAAGCAATGAAGGCGCGCTTGTCTCCCCGGTACAGGAAATGCTGTTCGGCACCGGAGACGCCGCCTCGATTCCTCTGGCGGCGCCGCTCGCCGGCGCGCCCGGTACGGCGTGGCGCTACGGCAGCGGCTCGACACTGCTTCTGTGCCGCCTGATCCGCCAGACCCTGGGCGGCGATGCGGCCCTGGCCTTCGCCCGCGAAGCAGTGTTCGCTCCGCTGGGCATGGCGAGCGCCGTGCTGGAGCCCGACGCCTCGGGCACGCCTTTAGGCGCCGCCTTCCTCTATGCCGCTGCCCGCGACTGGGCGCGCTTCGGGCAGTTCCTGCTCCAGGACGGCGTGTGGAAAGGGCGGCGTATCCTGCCGGAGAACTGGGTCGCGTTTGCCACGCAGGCCACCGCTCGGTCCGGCGAAGCCTATGGCGCCCATCTGTGGCGCCGTACCCCGGCCTTCCTGCGGCCGGAGGGCGCGCGCGACTTTGACTTGCCGGGAGACCGCTCGCTCATGCTCGGCGTGGATGGCCAGATGGTCGCCATCGTGCCGTCGCGTGAACTCGTCGTGGTGAGGCTCGGCATGAGCACGGGCCGTGCGGCTTTCGACCCGGATGAATTTCTCGCCGGCGTGCTGGCGGCGCTCTCAGGGGAGCGCGTCAACTAGCGCCGCCGCCGCCCGCGGTCCTGTCCGGCGCGAAAACGATATCCACCGTCGTTCCCGCTCCGCTGCTGCTCTCCAGGTGGAAGCTGGCCCGGTTCGCTTCCGCCAGCGCCTTGGTCAGCGGCAGGCCGAGGCCGGTCCCCACCTGCTTTCGCGGCGCCGTGTCGAGCTGCCGGAAGGGCCGCATCGCCTGCTCGATCTCGGAGCCCGACATGCCAATGCCCGTATCCCGCACGCGCAGGCGAACCTCGCCCGATTCCAGCCGGCGCGCCGATACGATCACCTGGCCACCCGGACCGGTGAACTTCACCGCGTTCGACAGCAGGTTGAGCAGCACCTGCTTCATCGCCCGGGAATCCGCCAGCACCCGCGGCAGGGGCCCCTCGATATCCGTGCGCAGCACCACGCGTCCCGCCTGCGCCTGCGGCTGCATCACGTGCAGGCAGTCCTCCGCCAGGCTTTCCAGGTCGACGGCGGTGAAATTGATCTCGAAGTTTCCCGAGGAGATCTTGGAGATGTCTAGCAGGTCGTTGATCAGGCTGAGGGCGTAGAGGCCGCTCTCGTGAATATCGCGGATGTAGCTGCGGTAGCGGTCATTGCCGATCGGCCCGAGCCGCTCCTCCTTCATCAGCTCCGAGAAACCGATGATCGAATTGAGCGGCGTGCGCACCTCATGGCTCACCTTGGCCAGGAAGTCCGTGCGGTCCACGCCCGCCTCGCCCAGTTGCGCCTGGACGCTCGGAAACTCCGCCGATGGCTCCGTGTCCCGTGGCGAAGCCTCGGGCCCGGCCGTGGCGGCCGGCGCGGGGGCCTCCGCCTCCGGCGTCGGGACGGGCCTGAGCAGCACCAGCTTCAGGATGGCCCCGTCGCCGCCGGCGAAGTTCTGGACCGTGACCGGCATGTCGAGCGAGCGGCCGCTGCGCGACCGTCCGGTAACCCGCAATCCCGCGCCGGTGAAGGCGGGGCCGTTGGCGATGGTGTATGCGTCGTCGGGGAAAACCGCCTCGAGACCGCCGGCGGTCATGACATCGGCCGCGTTGCGGTAGCCGAAGGCGAGAGCGAAGGTCTGGTTGACATGCAGCGTATGCCCGTCGCGCGCCAGCAGCAGCCCCACCGGCAGGGCGTCCAGCAACCCCTGCAGGAGGGACAGGTCTGCGGGCGCCGCAGAGACGGCTTCGCCCGGGGCTCGCGCCTCGAGGGAAGTCTCCGGCGCGGTCTCCCCGCGGATCAGCCGCGCGATGACCTGCAGGGTCTCGCTGTCGCTGCCGTCGAGGCTCGCTGCTTCGCCACGTTTCGCCATGGTCCATCGCCCTGGGCCGGGGACGGGTAGGGGAGGCCAACCCTGCCTCCGCGCATGCCGAATCCTCGGGCACCGAATGACGCCGCTCTTTCCGCCGCGGAAGAAAAGCGCCGAACCGTGGCCTCCTGATTGGTGCATACTGTGAATCGCGGGGCCGGTCCACAAGACCGGGCTTTGTGCGATGCAATAAGATCATGTTGCATAGCAACAAATAGATGGCTAATCTTTGAGCACCACCATCCGAGGGAGGCGGGCCGCGCGGCAGGCGCGGGGCGAAACAGGGAGAGCGCTGTGACCCAGAAGACACCTTTCGACATTCCCGACAGTGTCCGCGACGTTGCGGGCAAGAGCGTTGACCAGGCCCGCGAGGCCTATCGGAACTTCGCCGAGGCGAGCCGCAAGGCCCAGGACTTTATCGAGCGCGCCACCGGCAGCGCCCAGGCCCAGGCCAAGACCATCCAGGAGAAGAGCCTGCAATACGCCGACGAGAACATGAAGTCGGGCTTTGCACTGGCCGAGAAGCTGCTCAAGGCCAAAGATTTCCAGGAAACTCTCGAGATCCAAGCAACCTTCGCCCGCCAGCAGGTGGAGGCTTACACCCGCCAGGCCGAGGAGCTGTCCCGCCTGATCTCGGAAGCTGCCAAGAAGGCCCGCGGCTAGGCGGTTTCCGGAGTCCGCTGGGCGTCCGGCCGGCCGGAATGTGGCAATTTTGTTGCAATGCAAAATTCATGTTGCATCGCAGCATCAGACCGCCTATATTTACCGGTAGATTTGAGGCGCGACCGGTTCCGCCGCCATTCGCCGTGGTTCGCGCGCCGAGAGGAGATCGAGATGACTGACACCCCCACCACCGAGACGGTTGCCCCGGAGGTCGAGGCGCCGAAGAAGGCAGTAAAGGCCATGAAACCCCTGAACATGAAGCCCAACATGTACCCTGCCATGGAGATGGCGATGCCCGAGGCCGTGCGTGCCATGGCCGAGCGTTCCGTCGCCCAGACCCGCGATGGCTACGAGAAGGCCAAGACCGCGCTCGAGGATGCGGTCGGGGTGCTTGAGAAGTCCATCGACATGGCCGGGAAGGGTACCGCCGAGCTGAACCGCAAGGTGATCGACATCGCCCAGGAGAACCTGAACTCCGGCTTCGATCTGGCCCGCGGTCTCGCCGGCGCGCGCAATCTCGCCGAGATCCTCGAGATTCAGGGAAGCTATTTCCGCAAGCAGCTGGAAGTCCTGGCCGCTCAGGCCGCCGACGTGCGCGAGCTGTCGTCCCGTGTCGCCACCGACACGGCCGAACCGCTCAAGAGCCACGTTTCCAGCACCATCGACAAGCTGAAGCTCAACTAGCTCGGCGCGGGCGCCGGTCCCGATCGGATACCGGCAGCCGGACGCGTTCAAGGGCCCGGACGGAAACGTCCGGGCCTTCGGCTTTTTGCCGCGGCCGCGGATGGCCGCCGCTGTCCCGAACCAGTTGAATCCTGTCCCGCTTGCGCTTACGTTGCGCTCGCCCTCGGCATGTGCCGCTGTAGCTCAGTTGGTTAGAGCGCTAGATTGTGGATCTAGAGGTCCCTGGTTCGACCCCAGGCAGCGGTACCACAAACCCGGACCCTTAGAGGGGTTCCTCCCAAACCGATATCTTCTCCGGCTAACACCGGGCTGACATTTGTCGGGCGCGGAAGGACGTCGTCTGCGCGCTTCGTTTTCGCCTGCGCGCTTCGTTGAAGTCATCTTCTCGCCGATGACACCTGCTCGAAGAACCGCGCCGTGAATTCGATGAACGCGGTGCCGATGCGCCGCTGCTGGAATCCGTTCCGCTCCAGACAGCCGACCTCCAGCGGCAGCAGCCGTTCCTTCGTCGGCCGGTATACGACGCGGGTGCCGTCGTAGGTCGTGCGCATCTGCGGTTCCAGGTTCAGCAGCGAATAGCCAAGTCCGTTGCCGACGAGCGTGCGAACCGTTTCGAACGAACTGGAGCGAAATCCCACCTTCGGCACCAGGCGCTGGCTGTGGAACAGCGACAGGAAATAGTCCCGGGTGTGCGGCAGGTCCATGAGCACCAGAGGCTCGTTGGCGATCTGCCGGAGAGAGATGCGCCGCGACGCCGCGAGCCGGTGTCGTGCCGGCAGCACGATCTTGGGCGGCAGCGTGGCGAGGGTGGTCCATTTGAACTGGTCGGAAAGTCCGAGATTGAAGGTGAGCGCCAGTTCGAAATGTCCCATGCGCAACCCGTTGAGGATGTCCTCCTGGTCCGCCACGTGAATGCTGACATGCACATGCGGATAGCGCCTGGTGAACTGGGCGAGCAGGTTGGAGAGGTACATCGGGGCGAGGTTCGTGAAGCAGGCGACACTGATCTCGCCGTGGACTTCGCTGCCCAGAATATGGGCAAACAGCTCCAGTTCCTCGGCCGACGCGATCAGCGACCGCGCCTCGATGGCGAAGCGCTCGCCCGCCGGCGTGAGCTGCATTCCCCGCGCCGGTAGCCTCACGAAAAGCTGCATATTGAGCCGGTCCTCCAGCGCGCTGATGGCGGTGGAGATGGATGCCGGAGAAATATGCAGATGCGTCGACGCGGCCGCGATGGAGCCGGAGTCGGCGGCGGCGAGAAAGTAGCGCAAGGACCTCAGCGAAAAGTCATTCATATTTTCCAACGAACATGTTCGAAAAATTCCACTTACTTAAATCTGTCATCCGGCACAACATGAAGCAAGGCCTGTCCATTGATTGTCTGCGAATGGAGTGCGATGGTGACTGATCCTTCCAGCGTTTCCCGAAAGGTCGTCGTCGCCGTCGCGCATGCCTCCTCTCCCATGCTCGACAAGAACGGCTGCGCCGCGAAGGCGTGCCGCATGATCGGGGAGGCCGGCGCGCTGGGCGCCCGGCTCGTGGTGTTTCCTGAATCCTTCCTCCCGGGTTTTCCCCTGTGGTGCGCCTTGCAGCGTCCGATCGACGGACATGCCTTCTTCAAGCGCTTCGCCGAGAACTCGCCCAACCTCGGCGATCCGGCCATCCGCGGCATCGCCGCCGCCGCGGCTCGCCACCGCGTGATGGTCAGCCTCGGTCTTTCGGAGTCCTCGCCTTCAAGCGAAGGTTGCCTGTGGAACTCCAACATCCTGATTTCCGAACGTGGCGAGCTGCTGAACCATCATCGCAAGCTGGTGCCGACCTTTTACGAGAAGCTGGTCTGGACCGCCGGCGACGGGGCCGGCCTGCGCGTCGTCGACACGTGCATCGGGCGCGTGGGCTCGCTCATCTGTGGGGAAAATAACAATCCGCTCTCGCGCTATTCGCTGATGGCGCAGGGCGAGCAGATTCACACGGCAAGCTTCCCGCCCGTCTGGCCCTTCCGCAATCCCATCGGCGCCAAGCCTTACGACCTGCTCGACGCCATAAGGGTGCGCGCCTCCGCTCACGCCTTCGAGGCCAAGGCCTTCACCCTGGTCAGCGCCGGGGATCTCGACGAGGCGACCATCGCCGTGCTCAAGGACGCCGGGCCGGACGCGGAGGAGATTCTCCGCGCCAGCCCGCGTTCCTGCTCCATGATCGTCGGCCCGAACGGCGACCTGCGCTCGGAAGTCCGCAGCGAGGGCGACGGTCTTGTTGCCGCCGAGATCGACGTGTCCGAAGTCACCGGTCTCAAGCAGCATCACGACATGGCGGGCTACTACAACCGTCTCGACATCTTTTCCGTGTCCGTCGACCGCACGCGCCACAGCACGGCGACCTTCAAGGGACCGGAGCGGATCGAGCCGAAAGAATTGCTGGCGGTCAAAAGAGCCGCCGTCGAGGGAAACGACAGGGCTGGCGCAAACAGCAACCAGGATCCATTGCAACCCCGGGAATTGGAGGCATAGTCATGGCCTTTCTCGCACGTCGCCTTCCGGTATCACTCAGAAACCTGGCCCTCGGCATCATCGCCCTGGCCGCATCTTTCGGCTCCACGCCGGCCCACAGCCTCGACTTCGGCAAACCGGGCGAACCGGTGCACCTCGTGGTCGGCCATCCCTGCTGCTACACCGAGGTGTGGTCGGTGATGGTGCTGCGCGGCAAGGAGCTTTGGAAGAAATACCTTCCCGAGGGCTCCACGGTCGAATACCAGACCGGCCTGCAGGGTTCGACCATCGTCAACTCCATGCTCGCCGGCAAGCAGCATATCGGCTACATCGGCGACCTTCCCGCGATCATCGCCAGCACCAAGACCCAGGTCGCCGACGTGCGTCTGCTCGCCGTCGCCGGGGTCGCCTACGACCAGTGCAACGTGCTGCTGGCGCGCACGGACGCGCCCGAGTTCAAGTCTCCCGAGGAGGCCGCGAAGTGGCTGAGCGGGAAGCAGATGGCGGTGCCGAAGGGCGCCTGCTCCGATATGTTCTCCCGAGAGGTTTTCAAACGCGCGGGCGTGGAGCCGTCCGCCTATCTCAACCAGAATGTCGAGGTCATCACCAGCGGCTTCCGCGCCGGCAAGCTCGACAGCGCGGCCATCTGGGAGCCGGTGGCTTCCCGCCTGGTGCTCGAAGGCCTCGCCCGCCGCATCACCTCGGGTGTCGACTATGGCCTGAAGGACTCCGGTTACGTCATCATGCGCGGTGAACTGGTCGAACAGCGCCCCGACGTGGTCAAGGGCTGGCTCAAGGCCGAGCTGGAGGCCCAGCGCTACATGACCGATCCCAAGAACGCCAAGGAAATCATCGATCTGGTGAAGACCCAGACCACGGGTTTTCCGGAAAAGTCGCTCTGGATGGCGCTCTACAACAAGTTCCCGAAGTCCCAGGGCGGCACCGATCCCCGCATGGAGCTGCCTTTCGTCTTCACGCCGGAAGTCATGGGGCTGCTCGGCAAGGGCGCGGCATTCCTGCACGAGATCAAGGCGATCCCGGAGCCCAGGCTGCGCGATAAGGCCGTCATGCCCGCTTTCGCCGAGGAAGTGCTCAAGGAAGCCGGCCTTGCGACGGCGGGCACAGTTCCGGCTCTGCCGGACTCGGCCTACACGGGCCAATAGGCGGCGCACCGGGAGCAGGCCGAGCGAAGAAGCGTGGCCCCGATGACTGTTGACGCCGCCAATCCACCTGCAGCCGGGGACGGACTGGCCCAGCCAGGGCGTCTCCGGCTGACCTTCTACAGGCTCGGCCGGTGGATCAGGAGCCCGCGTCCCTATCTGATGCTGCTTGGCTTCGCCGTCGTTCTCGGCTTCTGGTATCTCAGCGTCGAAGTCTGGCGTCTGCCCCGCTTCGCGGGCATGCCGGGCCTGACCACGGTGGTCGTCGAGTGGCTCAGCCCCGACCCCGTCTACGGTATCTCCATCTACACGCCCGACTATTACTGGCACATCCTCGTCAGCCTGCGCCGGGTGCTCACCGCTTTCTTCCTCGCCACCGCCATCGGCGTGCCGCTCGGCCTGATGCTCGGCTGGTCGCAGGCCTTCCGTGCCTATGTCTTCCCCATCTTCGAGGTGCTGCGGCCGATACCGGCGCTGGCCTGGGTGCCTCTGGCCATCATCATGTTCCAGGGCACCGAGACGCCGGTGATCTTCGTGACGTTCCTGCCCGCCTTCTTCGCCACGACGCTGAACACGATGCTGGGCGTGCAATCGATCGACGAGTCCTATATACGCGCCGCCCGCTGCCTCGGCGCCAACCGCCGCCAGATCTTCCGCCACATCATCATTCCCGGCGCGCTGCCCTTCATCTTCACCGGCCTGCAGATCGCCATGGGCGTCTCCTGGTTCTCGCTGGTGGCGGGCGAGATGATCTCGGGCGAGTACGGCCTCGGCTACATCATCTACACGTCCTACACGATGGTGAGCTATCCCACGATATTCATCGGCATGATCACTCTCGGCATGGTCGGCTACGCCACCAGCGCCGTCGTGCGCCTTGTGGGCGACTGGCTCATGCAGTGGCGCGTGCGTGAGCTCGCGCTGGAAGGTTCGCGATGAGCGCCGCCGACACGCATATGGCGGCAAGGGCGAAACCTCGCCAGTCGAAGACCGCTAGCGCACGTCGCGGAGCCATCGCCATTTCCGATGTGGTCAAGGTCTATGGCTCCGGCGACAAGGCGGTGTGCGCGGTCGATCATTGCAGCTTCGATATTCCCGCGGGCGAGATCACCATGGTGGTCGGCCCGTCCGGCTGCGGCAAGACCACGCTGCTGAACGCTATCGCCGGCTTCCACAGCATCACCTCCGGAGAGATACGTCTGGACGGGGACATCCTGTGCGGGCCGGGCCGTCCGCAGGCGGAACCGGGACCCGACCGCATCGTGGTGTTCCAGAACGGCGCCCTGTTCCCGTGGAAGACCGTGCTTGAGAATGTGGTCTTCGGGCCGGCGATGCAGGGCGGCATGCCCCTGAAGGTTGCCAACGAAAAGGCGCGCGGCATGCTCCGGGATGCGGGGCTCACGGGCGTGGAGCACAACTATCCCGGAGAGCTGTCGTCGGGCATGCGCCGGCGGGTGGAGATCGTTCGCGCGTTGATGAACGATCCGAGCGTGCTGTTGCTGGACGAGCCGTTCCGCGCGCTCGACTCCCTGACCAAATCGGTGATGCACGAGGCGCTGCTGCAGATCTTCTACAACAACCGCGTCACCATCATGTTCATCACCCACGACCTGGAGGAGGCCATTTTCCTCGGGGATAACGTGGTCATCACCACCTCGCGGCCGTGCAGGCCCAAGAAGATCCTGCGCGTCGATCTTCCGCATCCGCGCGACTACTCGATGCTCACGGACAGGCGCTTCCGCGAGCTGCACGACGAGACCATGGAAGCCGTGCACGAAGAAGCCCGCAAGGCCTTCGATGCCGGCGAGCGGGAGGGCTAGGCGATGATCGCCGTATCGGCGCTTCCGCTGCGCGGCGGGAACACGGCGAGGGCGGCCGTCGCCATCGCCGCGGCGATCCTGATCTGGGAACTCGGTTCCCGTAGCGGAGAGTGGCTCGGCGTCCCCGTTCCCGTGCTGGGCAAGGTGCCGCCGCCAAGCGCGGTGCTGGTCTCCTGGTACGGCCTGCTGGGCGACGCCGGCTACTGGCAGAGCTGGTATATGAGTTTCCTGCGGGTGCTCGGCGGCTTCGGGGCCGCCATGATCATCGGCATTCCGCTCGGGCTGTTCATGGCCCTGAACCGCGCCTTCCACGACACCTTCTTTCCAGCCTTCGAGGTGCTGCGGCCGATCCCGCCGCTCGCCTGGGTTCCGGCGGCGATCGTCTTCTGGCCCACCCAGGAGCTCTCCATCGCTTTCATCACCTTCCTCGGCGCGTTCTATACCATCGTCATCAACGTGGTGGACGGTGCGCGCGCCATCGACAGCCGCTACTTCCAGTCCGCCTACTCCATGGGCGCGTCGCGCTGGAACGTGTTCCGCCGCGTGATTCTGCCGGGCGTGATTCCATCCATCATGGTGGGCGCGGCCGTGGGCATGGGCATCACCTGGGAGGTGGTGGTGGCCGCGGAGATGATCTCGGGCGGCGGCAGCTCCATGAGCGGCGGCGGCACGGGCGGCGGACTCGGCTTCTTCATCTGGAATTCCTACACGGGCGGCTCCTACGAGCAGATCATCGTCGGCATGCTCAGCATCGGCATAGCCGGTTACCTGTCCAGCGGCGCCATCCGCCTGCTGGGCGACCTGCTGACGCCATGGCTGAGGCGGAGATGAAAGGGAGCGCCGCCATGCGGGAGAAGCCGGGCGCGGACGCCGGATTCGGCCATGTCGAGGTTGTCGGCGTCCACAAGACCTACGGCGCCGGACCCTTCGAGAAGCCGGTCATCGACCAGTGCTCCTTCGACATCGAGCCCGGCAGGCTGACGGTGATGATAGGCCCGTCGGGTTGCGGCAAGAGCACCCTGGTCAAGCTGATCGCGGGCTTCGAGCGGCCGACCCGGGGCAGGGTTCTTTCCGGCGGCAGGCCGGTGACCGGGCCGGGCAGGGACCGTCTGGTGGTCTTCCAGGAAACGGCGCTCTATCCATGGATGACCACCGAGGAGAATGTGCTCTACGGCCCGAGGGCGCGCGGCGAGACGGGGCCGGCCACTATGCGGCTCGCGGAGTCGCTGCTCGCGCGGGTGGGCCTGACCCAGTTCCGCCGCAGCTTTCCGAGCCAGCTCTCCGGGGGCATGCAGCGCCGCGCCGAGCTGGCGCGGGCCATGATCAACAACCCGGCGGTGATGATCCTGGACGAGCCGTTCCGCGGCCTCGACGCCATGACCAAGGCGCTGATGCAGGACTATTACGCGACGCTGTTCGAAGAGCACCGGCGCACCCAGCTCTTCGTCACCACCGACATCGACGAAGCCATCTTCCTTGCCGACCGCCTGCTGATCATGTCCAACATCCCGACACGGGTGAGGGCGGTGATCGACGTGGACCTGCCGCGCCCCCGCAAGCTGGGCGACGTGGTGGAGAGCGACCGCGCCAACGAGATCAAGATCGAGGCGCTGTCGCTGCTGCACGAGGAGGCCATGAAGGCCTTCGCGGGTGGCAGCAGGGCGGCTTCCGATTTCGTCGCCGCCTACGCGCGGCGGCTGGGAAGAGATTGACTCGCGCTTGCGCGCCAGGGTCCTTCCTCCTCGCTCCCGGAACCGGCAAGGTCGGATACGAGAGCCCATCCCAATTCAGCCGCGAATACAGTCGCCTGTTCGGTGCCCCTCCGATGCGCGATATCAGGAACCTGATTCAGGCTGCCGCCGGCTAGCGAGTTTCAGGCAATTGCCGCGTGCTGGAGCGGGCTTCGAAACTCAGATACCGGATGTCCGCCTTGGGTCGGGAGCGGACGCAGACTGCCAGCCACACAGATGTCCGCTCTCATGCCCTGAGCGGCCAATCAGCCTCATGATTTCCGGTGAGCCATCCCAGGCGGGCGGCGCCAGACGCGCGGCGGCCGTCCGCCCGGTGCCGGTAACGGACATCGGGCGCCCGCTGACATTGCTGACAGCATGACGCACGGGACAATCCGCCGCGAAGGCCGCAGCCAGGCAAGGGATAGGATTCAAGGACGCATGCGCACAAGCTCGACCGAAGGAGAGAACAATGGCCCGAAAGCGATTTCGCAATCTGCGCCGCAGGCTCGCGGCGCGGCACCGCAGACACCGCTATCCCGTCCTGGCGCGTGCGCTTGGTTCACTCAGCGATGCAGAGATCGACACCGCGCTGGCGGATGCCGGCCTCTCCCGGGTCGATCTCTTCACGCCGCGCGACGCCGTGGCCACGCACCGCTCGCGGATGGCATGCATGCTGAAGATGCTCGAGGTAGACGTGGTGGATGCGGTCGAGCGCGACTGGGAAACGCTCAAGCAGGCCGACCATGTCTGCTCCCGCTGCGCCGAAGTGGGACGCTGCCGCCGCTGGCTCGAATGGGGCGGCGTGAACGAGGCGCCGATGGTGTTCTGCCCGAATGCCGCTGCTTTCCGCGCCCTTGCCGCCGGGCAGGCCAGGCGGAAGCTGGGCGGTTATCTGGTTTGAGCCCCGCGTCAGCGTCCTTGTGACTGTACCAGCATCGGTCCGTAGCTGGCCACGAAGGCGAGAAACGCGGCTGACCAGGCGATCCCGCCCGCCAGCAGCAGAGTGTCGTATGACCCGGGTATCAGGCCCGCGCAGACGCGAAACAGCGCCCCCGCCGTGACGAGGGTATAGATCGCGATTGTAGCCGCGTCCGCGGTCAACTCCCGGCCGGTGTGTCCGCGGCTGGCCCGTGTCATGACGGCAAGTGTCATTGTGCCGATCGCTCCCGCCGTAAGGGAATGCAGCGCGGTCGAACTGTCTATGGCGGCGGGAAAGAATACGGCCAGGCCCATCAGCAGCAGAGCCGCGGCGAGCCATGCGTAGCCAAGATGCAGGATGGCCACCAGTGGCTCGCGCAGTGTCTTCTCCCCGTGCCACCGCAGCAGACGGATGACATGCATCACACCGGACCCGACAAGCATCGCGCCGGTTATTTTCGCCTCGGGCTGCAGAACCCACCCGGCAAGCGCGATTGCCGAAGCGGCCATCGTCAACTGGTCGAAACGACCGAAGGGCGCGGGCAGGGGCTCGACGTTGAGGCGCGCCATCCAGTTGCGCGTGAAGCTCGGCGTGATACGCCCGCCGATGAGTCCGATGAGCAGCGCCATGACGGCAAGGGCCATCCGTTCGCCGATCCCCGCCAGTTCCGGCACAGCGGGCCCGGCATGAAACAGGACATTGGACAGGGCGAATATGGTTACGAGGACGCAGACCGGCAGGTTGCGCCAGTTTCGTCCGGCCGCGATCTCGCGCCAAAGCATGGCTGCCAGAACCAGCAGGAAGCCGGCATCGACCACGGCGGCGACGGCAACAGGAATTGGTAGATTTACCGCTATCCTGCCGGCGGCCCACAGGGCCACCAGCATCAGCAGCGGCCGGCCGGCGACTGGCAGGCGCCCTGTCCAGTTCGGCACCGCCGTGAGCACGAAGCCGGCGACGACCGCGGCGAGGTATCCATAGATCATTTCATGGACGTGCCATGAAAGCCCGTCGAGCGCTCCGGGCAATGCAAGTCCTGTATTCAGGACCGCGAGCCAGGCGGGCACCAAAAGGCCGGCATGGAGCGCGCCGAGCAGGAAGAACGGCCTGAACCCGCGCGACAGCACGGCGAGGTTCTCCAGCCGGCGATCGCGTCTTCTCGCTCCCACGGCGGCCTGCAGCCGGATCATTGTACCAGCGGCCCGTCGGCCCCGCGGATATCCACGCCCTGGATATCGGCGCGCCCGGCCAGGATCGAGACATACTGCGTTGCCGCCCGCCGCCAGCTCGACTCGTGCAGCCATGCGGCGATGTGCTCGCGGACCATCTCGAAGGGCAGCGTCTTGCCCTCTATCTTCCGGTCGAGCCGCAACACATGAACGCCATAGCGGGTCTTGACCGGAACAGGGCACAGTTGCCCCGGCTCAAGCGCCACGAGAAAGGTTTCGAACTCCGTCACGGTCTGTCCACGGCCAATCTGTCCGAGGTTCCCGCCCGACTTTCCGGAGGGACAGGCGGACCTGGCTTGCGCCATGCGGGCGAAGGCCTCGGGAAACTCCGTCAACTCGGCGATGATCGTCTCCGCCTCTTCGACAGCGCGTGCATACTCGGCCTTGTCTGCTGGCGAGCAGGCGATCAGGATGTGGGCCGCTTCGAACAGATCCTGACCGCGGAAGCGCTGCGGATTGTTGTCGTAGTAGCGGCGGCAGCTCGACTCGTCGGCGGACGGAACGCGCAGCTCCCTTTCGAGCAGCTCCCGGATTGCAGCCTCTTCGTCTGTTTCCCGGCGTCCTTCCCCGTCGGCCAGCGGCTGGGGCTCGATGCCGATGCGCCGAGCCTCCTGCAGCAGCAGTTCCCGTATCGCGAGGGCGCATGCCGCTTCCTCCCTCGCGGCGTCGCCGGATTCAGCCGGGTGATTCTGGGCTTCCTCGGCAATCAGCCTTTCCGGGATGCGCACTCCATTCACGGAAACGGTCTGCATGGCCTTACTCCGCGGACAGGCGCCGCGGCGTTCCGGGATAGCCCGGAGCCGCCGTTGTCTGGCGTGACCGGACCACCTGGTAGCCCGGACGCCACAGATAGCGTACCGGCGCGCTGAGCATATGAACCAGCCGGGTGAAAGGGAACAGCAGGAAGATCGTCAGGCCAAGGAACAGGTGCGCCTTGAAGATCCAGTGGGAGTCGCGGACATAGTCGGCCACGCCCGATTGGAAGGTGAATATGCCCTGCGCCCAGGACATGAAAGTGACCATCTCGCCGCCGTCCAGGTGCTGCATCGACACGGGAATGGTGCCGAGACCCAGGCCGAGCTGCACCACCAGGATCGCCAGTATGGCGATATCCGCGAAGCTCGACGTGGTGCGGATGCGCGCATCGAACAGGCGCCGGTGCAGCAGCACCAGTCCGCCGATCAGGGCGAAGACTCCCGCGATGCCGCCCACCACGATGGCCATCATCTGCTTGGCGCCGTGGCTTATGCCGATCCAGTCGAAGATCTCGATGGGCGTCAGCAGGCCGACCAGATGGCCGAAGAACACGATCAGAACGCCCACATGGAACAGCACCGAGCCGAGGACGAGCTGGCGCCGGCGCAGCAACTGGCTCGAGCCCGACCGCCACGTGTAGGGCTCGAGGTCGTAACGAAGCATGCAGCCGATGGCGAATACCGCCAGGCAGATATAAGGATAGATGCCGAAAACGAAGGTATTGATCCAGTCGCTCATCTCGTTCCCCTCATTGTCCCGCGGTGTCCCGGGCCGCCCGCCGCCCGGCACGGACCTGCATCGCCAGCCTGTCGATGCCGCATTCGCCGATATTCTCGCCGGGGCCGAAGCTCACGGGCGTCTCCGCCCAGGCGGCGTCCAGCGCTTCCAGGTCATCGGGATTGTCTTCGGGCCGGGACAGCAGGTTCAGTACGTCGGATCGTTCCGGCTTTCCCGCGGCGATCTTCTCCAGCGCGCGGAAGACGGCCCAGTAGGGGCTGCGGCGTTTGCGCAACCGCTCCTTGATCGCGCTTACGATGTGCAGGGGCTCGTTGAGCAGATCGCGCGCCTCGTCCAGCGGTATGAGAGAAAGATATTCGAGGAACAGCGGCAGGAAGTCCGGCAGTTCCCGTGCGGCGATGTCGAAGCCGCGCTCCTCGTACATGGCGCCGAGCTCGACCAGCGCCTTGCCGCGGTCGCGGCTCTCGCCATGCACGTGCTCGAAAAGATGCAGCGACAGCGAGCGCGTGCGGTCGAACAGGAACACGTAACGCGCCTGCATGTCGTAGAGATCGCCTTCCCCGATCCCGCCGATCAGTCCGTTGAGCGCCCGCAGCTCGGGAGCGGGAACGAGCCCTTCGGCCTCCAGCGCCGCCGTAAGGTCTGGTGCGGCCTGCTGCAATTCCCTGGTAGGGTAGGAAAGCAGCAGCGACAGAACCTTGAACGTCCTGGTCATCACATAACCTCCGTGGGTGTGCGTACCGTGCGCGGCCGCTTCGAGCCGAACAGGCTGGCCTGAGAGCCGCCGCCGGAGCAGCCGTTGCCGAAGCTGAAGCCGCACTCGCCGCGCAGCTCGTAGGCGTCCTCGCCCACCTCCCGGTGCGACGTCGGTATGACGAAGCGGTCCTCGTAGTCGGCGATGGCCATGACCTTGTACATCTGCTCGATCTGCGGACCGGTCATGCCGACCTTCTTCGCCACCTTCTCGTCGATCACGCCATCCACGGTCTTGGCCCGCATATAGGCGCGCATGGCCAGCATCCGCTCCAGCGCGGAAACGACAGGCTCTTCCTTGCCCGCGGTGAGCAGGTTGGCGAGGTAGCGCACCGGAATGCGCAACGAGCGGACGTCGGGCATCGCCCCGTCGAGGCCGATCTTGCCGGCCTGCGCCGCCGACTGAATGGGCGAGAGCGGGGGCACGTACCACACCATCGGCATGGTGCGGTATTCCGGATGCAGCGGCAGCGCCACCTTCCAGTCCACGGCCATGTGATAGACGGGCGAGCGCTTGGCGGCTTCCAGCCAGTTGTCGGGAATGCCGTCCTTGCGCGCCTGTGCAACCACCTCGGGATCGTTCGGGTCGAGAAAGATCGAAAGCTGCGCTTCGTAGAGATCCTGTTCGTCCGGGGTCGCGGCCGCCGCCGCGATCCTGTCGGCGTCGTAGAGCAGGACGCCGAGATAGCGAATGCGTCCGACACAGGTCTCCGAGCAGATGGTGGGTTGTCCCGCCTCGATGCGCGGAAAGCAGAAGATGCACTTCTCCGACTTGCCGCTCGACCAGTTGTAGTAGATCTTCTTATAAGGGCATCCGGAGACGCACATGCGCCAGCCGCGGCATTTCTCCTGGTCGATCAGGACGATGCCGTCCTCCTCGCGCTTGTAGATGGCGCCGGACGGGCAGGCGGCGACGCAGGTGGGGTTGAGGCAGTGCTCGCACAGCCTCGGCAGGTACATCATGAAGGTGTTCTCGAATTCGCCGTAGATCTCCTTCTCGATGCCCTCGAAGTTGTAATCGGCGGAGCGCTTGGAGAATTCGCCGCCGAGGATTTCTTCCCAGTTCGGGCCCCACTCGATCTTCTCCATGCGCTCGCCGGTGATGAGCGAGCGCGGGCGCGCCGTCGGCATCGCTTCCGACTCCGGCGCGGTCTGCAGGTGCTCGTAGTCGAAGGTGAACGGCTCGTAATAGTCGTCGATTTCCGGCAGGTCCGGATTGGCGAAGATCTTGGCGAGGATGCGCCATTTCGAGCCCATCTTCGGCCTCAGCTTGCCGCCGCGCGTGCGCGCCCAACCGCCGTTCCAGCGCTTCTGGTTCTCCCAGTCCTTCGGGTAGCCGATGCCGGGCTTGGTCTCGACGTTGTTGAACCATGCGTATTCCATGCCCTCGCGGTTGGTCCACACGTTCTTGCAGGTGACTGAACAGGTGTGACAGCCGATGCACTTGTCCAGGTTCAGCACCATGCCGATTTGCGCGCGTATCTTCATTCCGCTGCCTCCAGGCTTTCGGCGGCCGGGCGTTCCAGCCAGTCGATATTGTCCATCTTGCGCACGATCACGAACTCGTCCCGGTTCGATCCCACCGTGCCGTAGTAGTTGAAGCCGTAGGATTGCTGCGCGTAGCCGCCGATCATGTGCGTGGGCTTCACGGTCGCCCGCGTCACGGAGTTATGGATGCCTCCGCGATGGCCGGTTATCTCCGAGCCGGGCACGTTCACGATCTTCTCCTGCGCGTGATACATGAAGATCGTGCCTTCCCGGATGCGCTGCGATACGACCGCCCGCGCCACCAGCGCGCCGTTGGCGTTGTAGGCCTCGACCCAGTCGTTGTCGGCGATGCCCGCCTTGGCCGCGTCGGTCTCGCTCAGCCACACGATGGGACCGCCGCGGCTCAGCGTCAGCATCAGCAGATTGTCGGTATAGGTGGAGTGGATGCCCCACTTCTGATGCGGAGTGATGAAGTTCAGCACCACCTGCGGCTTGCCGTTGTCCTTCTCGTCGATGACGGCGGCGACGGACCTGGTGTCCACCGGCGGCCGGTACACGCAGAGGGACTCGCCGAAGGCCCGCATCCACAGGTGATCCTGATACATCTGCTGCCGGCCGGTCAGCGTTCGCCAGGGGATCAGCTCGTGGACGTTGGTATAGCCGGCGTTGTAGCAGACCTTCTCGGATTCCAGGCCCGACCAGGTCGGCGACGAGATGATCTTGCGCGGCTGCGCCACCACGTCGCGGAAGCGGATTTTCTCGTCTTCCTTCGGCATGGCCAGATGGGTGTGGTCGCGGCCTGTATTCCTGCCGAGCGCCTCCCATGCCTTGACGGCGACTTCGCCGTTTGTCTCCGGCGCCAGCATGAGGATCACTTCCGCGGCGTCGATGTCGCTCTCGATCCGCGGCATGCCCCGGGTCGGCCCCTCGTCGGTGACCCGGCCGTTCAGATTGCCGAGATTGTCCACTTCATGGTCGGTCTTCCAGGTAATGCCCTTGCCGCCGTTGCCGATGGTGGTCATCAGCGGTCCCAGAGCGGTGAAGCGCTTGTAGACGTTTGGATAGTCGCGCTCGATGACGGCGATGTTGGGCATGGTCTTGCCCGGCACCGGCGTCTTGCCGGCGGACTTCCAGTCGTCCACGCCGAAGGGCTGGGCGATTTCGCCGGGCGTGTCGTGCTGGATCGGGGTGAGCACCACATCCTGCTCGACACCGAGGATTTCCGGCGCCACCTCGGAGAACTTCCTGGCGATGCCCTTGTAAATCTCCCAGTCGCTCCTGCACTCCCAGACCGGGTCCACCGCCGAGGTCAGCGGATGGATGAAGGGGTGCATGTCCGATGTGTTGAGATCGTTCTTCTCGTACCAGGTGGCCGTCGGCAGCACGATGTCGGAGTAGACGCAGGTCGTGGACATGCGGAAGTCGAGCGTCACCAGCAGGTCCAGCTTTCCCTTCGGCGCTTCGTCATGCCAGGTCACTTCGAGCGGCTTTTCCTGGCCCGTCTCGCCCAGGTCCTTGCCCTGGACGCCATGGCTGGTGCCGAGCAGGTGCTTGAGAAAATACTCGTGCCCCTTGCCGGAGGACCCGAGCAGATTGGAGCGCCACACGAACAGGTTGCGCGGCCAGTTGACCGGATCGTCCGGGTCTTCGCACGACAGCTTCATCTTGCCCGAGGCGAGTTGATCGACGACGAAGTCGTTCGGGTCCTGGCCCGCCTTCTTCGCCGCCTTGGCGATCGAGAGCGGATTGGCGGCAAGCTGCGGAGCCGACGGCAGCCAGCCCATGCGCTCGGCACGAACGTTGTAGTCGATCAGTGCGCCGTCCCAGGGGCCCTCGGGCGCCGTCGGCGACACGATGTCGGAAACGGGAAGCGTTTCGTAGCGCCACTGGTCGGTATGCGCGTACCAGTAGGAGGTCGAGTTCATCTGCCGCGGCGGGCGCGCCCAGTCGAGCGCGAAGGCGAGCGGGAGCCAGCCGGTCTGCGGACGCAATTTCTCCTGGCCCACATAGTGTGACCAGCCGCCGCCCGACTGGCCGACGCAGCCGCACATAACCAGGAGATTGATGATCCCCCGGTAGTTCATGTCCATGTGGTACCAGTGGTTCAGGCCGGCGCCGAGAATGACCATGGAACGGCCTCTGGTCTTTTCGGCATTCAGCGCGAACTCGCGGGCGACCGCGATGATCTGCTGTCGCGACACGCCGGTGATGGCTTCCGCCCAGGCCGGGGTATAGGGCGCGTGGTCGTCATAGGTCCTGGCCACGTTCTCGCCGCCAAGCCCGCGGTCCAGGCCGTAGTTGGCGACGAAGAGATCGAACACGGTAGCGACGGGCACCTCGCTCTTGCCGAGCTTGATCATCTTCACCGGCAGGCGACGGTGGAGGATGTCCGGGTGCTCCGTTCCCGCGAAATGGTCGTGGTGGCGGTTGCCGAAATAGGGGAAGTCGACATCGAGCACGTCGTCATGGTCCTCGTCCTGGACCAGGCTCAACTTGAGCGACACCTCCTGGCCCTTGGCGTCCTTCGGTTCCAGGTTCCACTTGCCCTGCTCGCCCCAGCGGAAGCCCACCGAACCGACGGGAACCACGACCTTGCCGCTCGCGGCGTCGATGGCGACCGTCTTCCATTCCGGGTTGTTCTTCTCGCCGAGCCCGCCCTTGAAGTCGGAGGCGCGCAGCAACTGTCCGGGAATCCAGCGCCCGTCGCGCTTCTCCAGCCGCACCAGCATTGGCATGTCGGTGTAGCGGCGAACATAGTCCTCGAAATAGGCCGCCTGGCGGTCGAGATGGAACTCGCGCAGGATCACGTGGCCCATGGCCAGAGCCAGTGCCGCGTCCGTGCCCTGCTTGGGATGCAGCCAGATGTCGGCGAATTTCGACGCCTCGCTGTAGTCGGGCGAGACGACGACGCTCTTGGCGCCCTTGTAGCGGACCTCGGTGTAGAAATGCGCGTCGGGCGTGCGCGTCTGCGGTACGTTGGAGCCCCAAAGCATCAGGAATCCGGAGTTGTACCAGTCGGCCGATTCCGGGACGTCGGTCTGCTCGCCCCAGGTCTGCGGACTGGAAGGCGGCAGGTCGCAATACCAGTCGTAGAAGGACATGCACACACCCCCGAGCAGCGAGAGGTAGCGCGAGCCGGCCGCGTAGGAGACCATCGACATGGCCGGGATCGGCGAGAATCCGGCAATCCGGTCCGGACCGTAGGTTCGGCAGGTATAGGCGTTGGCGGAGGCGATGATCTCGTTGACCTCGTCCCAGTCGGCGCGGACAAACCCGCCCATGCCGCGCTTGGTGACATAGGAGGCGCGCTTCTGCGGGTTCTCGACGATCGCCTTCCAGGCCGCGACCGGCGATAGCGTGGCACGAGCTTCGCGCCAGGCTTTCAGCAGCCGGGCACGCACCAGCGGGTATTTCACCCGGTTGCCCGAGTAGAGATACCAGGAATAGCTGGCCCCGCGGGAACAGCCGCGCGGTTCGTGGTTGGGAAGGTCGGGACGCGTGCGCGGATAGTCGGTCTGCTGCGTCTCCCAGGTGACGATGCCGCCCTTGACGTAGATCTTCCACGAGCAGGAGCCGGTGCAATTCGCCCCGTGGGTGGAGCGGACGACCTTGTCGTGCTGCCACCGCTTGCGGTAGCCGTCCTCCCAACTGCGGTCCTCGCGCAGGGTGACACCGTGACCGCCGGAGAACGTGCCGGCGCGCTTGCTGGAAAGAAAGTTCAGACGGTCCAGAAGGTGACTCATTTTGTCCTCCGGTTCAGGCGGTTGCCGGGCGCGCGTTCGTGCGGCGGCGTCGGGTGGCGGTCCGGGCGCCGTATTTTCCCGGCGGCTTCGCGCCGCCGCCGCCGCGTTCCGCCGCGTAGAGCAGGCCGTCCTTGCGCGTGTAGACGTACCAGGTGACGATGGCGCAGGTGACGTAGAAGGCCATGAACCCCCACAAGGCCGCCTCCGGTCCGCCGGTCAGTGAGATCGACGATCCATAGGCCTTCGGGATGAAGAAAGCGCCATAGGCGGCGATAGCCGAGGTGAAGCCGATGATGGCCGCGGACTCCCGCTCCGCCTGGCGCAACCGCTCGTCTTCGTTCAGCCGTGGCATCAGCCGCGGCACCTCCAGGCGCATGATCGTCGGGATCATCTGGAATGTGGAGGCGTTGCCCACGCCGGTCGCAAGGAACAGCAGCATGAACATGGCGAAAAAGCCCCAGAACGCGCCGGGCTGATCCTTGACGGCCAGGAAATAGAGCACGCCGCCCACCGCGCCGATCATCATCAGGAAAACCCAGAAGGTTACCCGTCCGCCGCCATAGCGGTCCGACAGCCAGCCCGTCGCCGCCCGCGACAGCGCGCCCACGAGCGGCCCGAGGAACACGAACTTGAGCGAGTCCACCTGCGGGAACTGGGTCTTTGCCAGCAGCGGGAAGCCCGCCGAATAGCCAATGAAGGACCCGAAGGTGCCGGTATACAGCCAGCACATGATCCAGTTGTGTGTACGCCTGAATATGATGGCTTGGTCCGCAAAGGACGCCTTCGCGCTGGCCAGGTCGTTCATGCCGAACCACGCAAGCACCGTGGCGACGATCAGAAATGGCACCCAGATGAACCCTGCATTCTGGATCCACAGCGCGCTTCCGTCCGGCAAGGTCTGCGCGCCGCCGCCGATCGCGCCAAAGACTCCCACCGTGACGACCAGTGGAACGAGGAACTGCATCACGCTTACTCCGAGATTGCCCAGGCCGGCATTGACTGCCAGCGCATTGCCCTTCTCCGCCTTGGGGAAGAAGAAGCTGATGTTGGCCATGGAGGAAGCGAAGTTGCCGCCGCCGAAGCCGCACAGCAGAGCTAGCACCAGAAAGATCAGGTAGGGCGTCTCGGGATTCTGCACCGCGTAGCCGATGCCGAAGGCCGGAATCAGCAGTGACGCGGTGGACAGCGTCGTCCACAGCCGGCCTCCGAAGATCGGCACCATGAACGAGTAGAAGATACGGAGTGTCGCGCCCGACAGTCCCGGAAGCGCGGCCAGCCAGAACAACTGGTCGGTGGTGTATTTGAAGCCGATCGCCGGAAGTTTGGCGACAACCACGCTCCATACCATCCACACCGAGAAGGCGAGGAGGAGGCAGGGAATGGATATCCAGAGGTTCCGCCGCGCAACCGCGCGCCCGGTGCGGTCCCAGAAGGCCCGGTCCTCCGGACGCCAGTCGTCGAGCAGATAACTCGGCCGCGCGTGCCTGGCCGGCACATGGATTTCCGCCATTTCCGGCAACTGCGGCAGCTTCGCGAGATCAGGTTCGCGGGAGGCGCGCTCCATGCGGATGACGGACACATGCATCCACACGAGGGCGACGGCGACCAGGGCGAACAGCAGCATGAAGCAACTGGTCCATACGCCCGTCAGGTCGTTCATCGCGCCGAACACGATCGGCAGCACGAAGCCGCCGAGACCGCCGATCATGCCGACGAGGCCGCCGACCGAGCCGACGTTCTTGGGATAATAAACCGGGATATGCTTGTAGACCGCCGCCTTTCCCAGCGACATGAAGAAGCCGAGAACGAAGACAAGCACAACGAAAGGCACCAGCCCCATGGACGTGGTGAAGGCGATCGGACCCTTGATGCCGTGGATAACGTAGTCTGTCTCGGGGTAGGACAGCATGAAAGTCGCGATGGCCGACACCCCGAACGTCCAGTACATGATGGTGCGGGCGCCGTAGCGGTCGGACAAGTGTCCGCCATAGGCCCGAAAGATGCTGGCCGGGACCGAATAGAAGGCGGCGAGCATGCCGGCGGCCTTGATGTCCAGGCCGTAGACGCCGACGAGATATCGCGGCAGCCAGAGCGCCAGCGCCACGAAAGCTCCGAACACGAAGAAGTAGTACAGCGAGAAGCGCCACACCTGCAGGTTCATCAGCGGCTTGAGTTCGAGCCAGGTGCTGGCTGCCTTCTGGCCCTTCGCCTTGCGCGCCTTGAGAACCGGATCGTCCTCGGTCGTGAACCAGAACACGATTGCGGTGACCACGAGCGCCGCCGCCCAGACCTGCGCGACCGTCGTCCAGCCGTAGGCGACCAGCACGAAAGGAGCGAGGAGCTTGGTGACGGCGGCACCGACGTTGCCCGCGCCGAAGATGCCGAGTGCGGTTCCCTGCTTTTCCGCGGGATAGAAGCGCGACACATAGGCAATGCCGACCGCGAAGGAGCCGCCGGCCAGTCCCACGCCAAGCGCTGCGAGGAGCATCATCTCGTAAGTGGTGGCGTAAGACAGGAGGAAGGTCGCGATCGCGGCAGCGATCATGACGCCGACATAGACGATGCGCCCCCCATACTGATCGGTCCAGATGCCGAGGAACAGTCGGGTCAGCGAACCGGTGAGAATCGGGGTGCCGACCAGCAGGCCGAACTGCGTGTCGCTCAGTCCGAACTCCTGCTTGATGCGCACGCCGATGATCGAAAAGATCGTCCAGACGGCGAAGCAGACCGTAAAGGCGATCGTGCTCATGCCGAGAATGCGGTTCTGTTCGGATTTGGCGGGAATGGTGGCGCCCGACATGGTATCTCCCTCGCTGGGACGACGTCACGTCTGCTGCCGTCGTCGCAACGAGAGTTCGCGCTTGGCTCCCCGGGGCCGTTGATCTGAGTCAAGAAGCCGCTCTGGCGCGGCAAAAACAAGCGTCGGCGTCTCGCTGTTTGGCCCGTGGTTTGAGCGATGAAGGAAACGGCAGGCGCATGCGCAAGCCATACACTTGATATTTGTCAAACGAGGCTGTTCGGGTTTAGATGAACCATGCGCGATGAGGATTTGCCGGCGGTCAGGGCGATTCCGCTCTTTGCGCGGATGGAAGAAGAGCACTTCCAGCCGCTCATGCGCGCCGCGTATTTCCAGCAGTTTCCGGAAGCCGTGCATTTGATCCGGGAGGGCGATCGCGCCGATTTTCTGCATGTGCTGTTCGATGGCGCGGTCGAGCTGTTCGCGGCCGGCAACGGGCGGGAATCCCTCGTGGATGTCGTTCGGCCCTATCAGACCTTTATTCTGGCGGCGGTTGTCCGGGACGCCGTGCATCTGATGTCGGCGCGGACAGTCAGCGTATCGAAGGTGCTCATGATCCCTTCGCAGAACATCCGCGAAGCCTTCGAGGCGGATGCGGCGTTCGCGCGCTCGGTGGTTCTTGAGCTGGGCGGACGCTACCGCGGCATGGTCAAGGCGCTGAAAAACCAGAAGTTGCGGACCTCGGTGGAGCGGCTGGCCAATTATCTGCTGCAGGAGCTTGAGGCCCAGGGCGGCACGGACAAGCTGGTGCTTCCGATGGAAAAGCGGGCGCTTGCTTCGCTGCTGGGCATGACGCCGGAGAATCTCTCCCGCGCCTTCGGAACGCTCGGTCCATATGGCGTGAGTGTGGAAGGCCCGGCGGTCCGCCTCACCAAGCTGCGCGACCTTCGTGTGCTGGCGAAGCCGAACCCGCTCATCGATGACCCGGAAAATTAATTGGCCGGGCGCCCGTCTGCGCAGGGATGGATCCTGACCGTGAGCGGGGAGGCCTCCAGAGGGGCGGGTCAAACAGCCATGGTGCTATTTGCCACCCTCGCAATCAACCGGGATTGATCGTATCTTTCTGCTGCTACATAGAATAACTGAAGCGAAAAGAAGGGCCTCCGGGAGGACGTATGTACGAGATCGGGCATTTCATCGGCGGGCGCAAGGTCGCCGGCGGCAGCGGCAGGACGGCGGATATCTACAACCCCGCCACCGGCGAGGTTCAGGGCAAGGTTGCCCTGGCGAGCAAGGAAG
>JBFWSL010000002.1:0-40960 GCA_050248375.1 Hyphomicrobiales bacterium
ATGAAAAAGGGGCCGGCGGGAAGCCCGCCAGCCCCTGGAGCGTCGCCCGCCGCGCGAGGCGGCGGGCGTTTGGTCCCCCGTAAGGTCAGACCCTCTGGCTGCCCTTCCCGAACTCGGGGTAGGCTTCCACGCCGATCTCGGCGGTGTCGAGACCGTCGCGCTCGGCTTCCGGAGTGGGCCGCAGGCCGACCGTGTATTTCAGGATCAGCCACACGATGGCGCTGGCCAGGCACACGAAGATGCCGACGGCGACGATGCCCGTGGCCTGGACGCCGAAGCTGGCGTCGCCATTGGTGATCGGCACCGCCATGGTTCCCCAGATGCCGGCGATCAGATGCACCGGGATGGCGCCGACCACGTCGTCGATCTTCAGCTTGTCGAGGATCGGCACGGTGAAGACGACAAGGGCGCCGCCAATGCCGCCGATGATGACCGACCACAACGGCGAGGGCGTCAGCGGTTCGGCGGTGATGGCCACCAGGCCCGCCAGCGCGCCGTTCAGCGCGAAGGTGATGTCCACCTTCTTGTAGATGATCTGGCTGAGGATGATGGCGACGATGACACCGGCCGCGGCCGCGATGGTCGTATTGGCGAAGATGCGCGACACCGCGGAGGCGTCCTCGACGCTGCCGATGGCGAGCTGGGAGGCGCCGTTGAAGCCGAACCAGCCGAGCCACAGGATGAAGGTGCCCAGCGTGGCCAGCGGCATGCTGGAGCCGGGCATGGCGTTAACCTGACCCTTCGGACCGTACTTGCCGATGCGCGCCCCCAGGATGATGGCGCCCACGAGAGCCGCCCAGCCGCCGCAGGAATGCACGATGGTGGAGCCGGCGAAGTCGGAGAAGCCCATGCCGTCCAGCCAGCCCGCGCCCCACTTCCACGCGCCCTGAACCGGATAGATGAAGCCGGTCAGGATGACGGTGAAGATGAGGAAGGGCCACAGCTTGATGCGCTCGGCCAGAGTGCCGGAGACAATGGAGGCGGCGGTGGCGCAGAACACCATCTGGAAGAACCAGTCGGAGGCCGCGGCATAGTCGCCCGCGTCGGCGTCGGTTGCCGGGATCATCTTCGGCGTGAAGCTGCCCAGATAGCCGCCGTCGACCCCGTCATACATGAGGTTGTAGCCGACCACCCAGAACATCAGGTTGGCGATGGCGAACAGCGACACGTTCTTGGTGCACTGCATGGCCACGTTCTTGGTGCGCACCATGCCGGCCTCGAGCATCGCGAAGCCCGCAGCCATCCACATGACGAGGAAGCCGCCCATCAGGAACAGTATGGTGTTGAACACGTATTTGGTGTCGGCCGAGACCGCGGCCGGCACTTCCGCCGCCGCTTCCTGCGCGAGGGCCTGGTCGACGAAGCCGGTGGTCACCGCCAGGGAGGCGATAGCCAGGGCGAGGAGAGTAGATGCCCGATTCATGATAACCCCCTGTGTCATCAGAGCGCGTCGGCGTCGGTTTCGCCGGTACGGATGCGGACCGTCTTTTCGATCGGCCCCACGAAGATCTTGCCGTCGCCGATCTGGCCGGTCTTGGCGGCGCCGGCGATGGCCTGCACTGCCTTTGAGACCTGCTTCGCCGGTACGACGACTTCGATCTTGATCTTGGGAAGGAAGTTCACGGCGTATTCCGCGCCGCGGTAGATTTCGGTGTGTCCCTTCTGGCGTCCGTAACCCTTGACTTCGGTCACGGTCATCCCCTGAAGGCCGATCTCGGTGAGGGCCTGGCGGACCTCGTCGAGCTTGAATGGCTTGATGACAGCCATCACTAGTTTCATGGTTTGACCCCCGTGTTGAAGCGCCCCCACGCCCCGGCTTTCACGCCGGATGGCAGGCACTGTTTTCCAGGGCAAGGGCCCGAACGGCCCCAAGCCGAGCACCATAGAGTCAAGGCTTGTGCCAACCCGGGCGCTGGCCTGACAAACAATTGAAAATTAAGGATTTGTTTACATCCGGCGCCTGCCCGGCGGCCGAAGGGACGGGTACAAACTGCTTATTCTATAGGCAAATGTGCGGTTATGCCGATAAATCAGGCAGGAATTCCGCTTTCAGGCGGCACGCTGCTCGAAAACGAGTCTCAGTCCCGTGTCCGCTCCCGCACCAGGCCCTCCTGGGCGGCGGAAGCGACCAGCCGTCCGTCCCGCGTGTAGACCAGCCCGCGGGTATATCCGCGCGCTCCGCAGGCGCTGGGGCTGTCCTGGGTGTAAAGCAGCCAGTCGTCCGCGCGGAACGCACGGTGGAACCACAAGGCGTGGTCCAGGCTGGCGAGCATCAGTCCGGGCTCGAACAGGGTGCGGCCATGGGCGATCAGCGCCGTGTCCAGCAGCGTGAAGTCGGAGGCATAGGCGAGCACGCATTGATGCAGGGCCGGATCGTCGGGCAGGGCGCCGGTGGCGCGCATCCACACATGCTGCACGGGCCGGCGCTTCTCCCGCGACAGGAAGCGGCTCAGGTCCACCGGCCGGATCTCGATCGGCCGCTCCCGCTCCCAGTAGGCGCGGATATAGGCCGGCAGCTTGTCGATGAACTCTTCCTTGAGGTCGCCGAGATTGGGCAGGTCGTCCGGCTGGGGTACCTCCGGCATCGCGAACTGATGGTCGAAGCCGGGCTCCTGCTTGTGAAAGGAAGCGGACATGGAGAAGATCGCCTGGCCGTGCTGGATGGCCACGACGCGGCGGGTATTGAAGCTGGAGCCGTCGCGGATGCGGTCCACCTCGTAGAGGATCGGCACCTTCGGGTCGCCCGGCCGCATGAAATAGCCGTGCAGCGAATGCGCCACCCGGTCTTCCACGGTCGCCTCCGCCGCCATCAGCGCCTGGCCGATCACCTGCCCGCCAAACACCCGCTGCCAGCCGTCCTGCGGGCTGCGGCCCCGGAACAGGTTGTGTTCCAGGGGTTCCAGTTCGAGTATGGACAGCAGTCGGGCGACGGCTTGGGCCATGGCGGACATTCCCTCAAGGCACTTCTGGCGCCTCAACAGAGGCCCCGCCTCCGCCCCTGTCAAGCATGCCGGGCGGGCGTTAGCTGAAGGAGTGAGCTGGCTTGAACGCGGATGCGGACAGATACGACGTCGCCATCGCCGGCGGCAGCTTCGTCGGCCTGGCGCTGGCATTGGCGCTGGCGAAGGGCCGCCCGGGCCTGCGCGTCGCCGTTGTCGATCCTGTGCCGCCCGCCGGCGCGCTGTCCCGCGAAAGGGACGGCCGCGCCAGCGCCTTGACGGCCGCCTCCGTCAACCTGCTCGGGGCGCTCGGCGTCTGGCGGGCCATCGCTCCCCATGCGCAGGCCATGCGGCGCATCGAGATCACCGACAGCGGCCTGGCGAACGCCGTCCGCCCGCCGCTGCTGCGGTTCGACACCGAACTCGAGCCGGGCGCGCCCGCAGCCCACGTGGTCGAGAACATCCATCTGCGCGCGGCCCTCGCCGATGCCGCCGCCGGCGCGGATGGCGTCACCCGCATCGTCGGCGGCGTCGAGGGCATGGAGACCGGCGGCGCCTGTGCGCTGCTGCGTCTTGCCGGCGGGCGGCAGCTCTCCTGCGCCCTCGCCCTCGCCGCCGACGGCCGCCGCTCGCGCCTGCGCGATATCGCCGGCATCAGATGCGTCGGCTGGAGCTATCCCCAGGCGGGCATCGTCGCCACCCTCGCCCATGAGCGCCCTCATGAAGGCACCGCCGTGCAGCATTTCCTGCCCGCGGGCCCCTTCGCCTTCCTGCCCCTTCCCGGCGACCGCTCGTCGCTGGTCTGGTCGGAGGACCGGGACGAGGCCCGCCGGGTCATGGCCCTCGACGACGCGGCCTTCCTCGCCGAGGTGGCGCGCCGCTTCGGCGGGCGCTTCGGCGCCCTTTCGCTCGCCGGCCCCCGTGGCTCCTGGCCCCTCGATCTGCACATGGCCCGCGCCTTCGTCGCCGAGCGGGTGGCGCTGGCCGGCGACGCCGCGCATGGCGTGCATCCGCTGGCCGGCCAGGGCCTCAACATCGGCCTGCGTGACGTGGCGGCGCTGGCGCAGGTGGTGGTGGAGGCCACCCGCATCGGCCTCGATATCGGCGCGCTGGCGGTCCTGGAGCGCTATGAGCGCTGGCGGCGCTTCGACAGCGCCCTGTCCGCCTTCGCCATGGACGGCATGAACCGGCTGTTCTCCAGCGATGCCGCGGGCCTGCGCATGGTGCGCAGCTTCGGCCTCGGCCTGGTGGACCGCGCTCCGGCCCTCAAGCGCTTCTTCGTGGCGGAGGCGGCCGGGGCCACCGGCGAGGTGCCCAGGCTTCTGCGCGGCGAAGCAATCTAGCGCGGAAATCCGCGGAAATTACCACCCTAGTTGGTTAACTGGCTTGAGACATAGGACCGCTAGTCGTCCAGCTTGCGCGCCTCGTCCGCCAGCATGATGGGAATGCCGTCGCGGATGGGAAAGGCGAGTCCGGCGGCCCGCGAGATCAGTTCCTGGGCCTCCCGGTCGTACTCCAGGACCGTCTTGGTCAGGGGACAGACCAGGATTTCCAGCAGCTTCGGGTCGGGACCCGGGCTCTTTCCCCCTGCGGCCGGCCGGCCCTCGGGCTTTGCATCGTCGCTCATGAGGCGTTCCCTGTGTGCGGCTCGCTGGCGGCCTATTGTACCGTGCCGCCGGCCCCGTCGTCCCGCGCGGCGAGGTCCATCTCGGCCAGCGCGATCAGCACCTCCGCCCGGGCCTTCAGGTCGGGCGCCTCCAGCAGCGCCTGCTTCTCCTCCGGCCCGTAGGGGCTGATGACCGACAGCGTGTTGACCAGCAGCTCGTTGGACGACCGGTTGATGCTCTCCCAGTCGGCGGAAAGATCATGCGCCTGCAGGTAGCTGCGCAGCACTTTCAGCAGGCGCTTGCGGTTGACGGCGCTCTCGCCGGCGCCCTGTTCGAAGTCCTGGGCGAAGCCGGAGAAGTCCACCTGGCACACGCGGTAGGGCGCAGCCGTGCCCCGTTCGCCGGTGATGCGATAGCGCGACACGCCGGTCAGGGTGATCAGGATGCGTCCGTCGCCGGTCTCCTGGAAGGCGGTGATGCGCCCCACGCTGCCCAGCTTGCGCAGCGGAACCGTGCTGCCCTGCGGCGACTCCTCCTCGCCGGCGCCGGTGTCCGGCTGCACGATCCCCACCAGCCGCGCCCCGGCCAGGGCGTCGTTGACCAGCGCGATATAGCGGGGCTCGAACACGTTGAGCGGCAGCGTGGAGCGCGGCAGCAGGATCACGCCGCGCAGCGGGAAGACCGGAATCTCCGCCGGCAGGTCATCGGGCTTTCGGTAATGCAGGATCACGCGTCACCACGAACAGTCCGCGCCCGGGATCATGAGAAAAGCAGCACCGACAGCCGCTGCCGTCCCTCGACCGTATGCGGGTCGCCGGGCCCCCATGCCTCGAACAGTTGCACAAGCTGCTTGCGCGCGCCGTCCTCGTTCCACTTGCGGTCGCGCGCCACGATGCTCAGCAGTTCCTCCGCCGCGCCCGCGCGGTCGCCGGCGGCGTTGAGCGCCAGCGCCAGGTCGAAGCGCGCCTGATGGTCCTTCGGGTCGGCGGCCACCTTTGCGCGCAGCGCCTCCAGGTCCTCCGCCGAGCCGCCCTTCTTCGCCAGTTCCAGCATCGCGCGCGCCGCGGCGATGGGTTCGGCGCCCGCCTTGGCCGGGGGCGCCAGCGCCAGGGTCTGCTCCGCATGCTCCAGGTCGCCGCTGCGGATATAGCACCTGGCAAGCCCGCCGATGGCGTCCGGGTTGCTCGCGTCCTCCTGCAGCACCTGCGCATAAAGCGCGGCAGCGGTGGCCGTGTCGCCCGCCTCGAGCGCCTCGGCGGCGGCGGCGAGCGCCTCCTCCAGGCCGCCGTCATCCTCGGCCGGTCCCGCCACCCTGTCTATGAAGGCCTTTATCTGGGACTCCGGCAGCGCCCCCATGAAACCGTCCACCGGCCTGCCGTCCTTGAACGCGAAGACGGCCGGAATCGACTGCACGCCCATCTGGCCCGGAATGGCCGGATGTTCGTCGATATTCATTTTCACCAGCCGCACCCGGCCCTTCGCCGCCTTGACGGCGGCCTCCAGTATCGGCGTGAGTTGCTTGCAGGGCCCGCACCATGGCGCCCAGAAATCCACCAGCACAATGGCCGATTTCGACGCCTCCATGACGTCCTTCACGAAGTCGCGGGTGGTGGTGTCCTTGATCAGTTCGCCGTCGCGGGCTTCGGCGGGGCCGCCTCCCGCATTCAGGATCTGGGGGTCCATGCTTCTCGCTTCCGAAATCTTGGGCCGGTGAAGGAAAGATGGCGATTGGACGGCCCTTTGGCAACCGCCTAGGTCGGCTCCATGCCGACCGGCAAAACCCGCGGCTCGTGGCCGCAATCGCGGATGAAGCGCATCAGGTCGCTGCCGGCGATGCTGCTGGTGGCGGTGTTGACCAGGGGATGGAAGTTGAGCACGTCCTTCCCCATCATCCGCCGGTCCAGGACGACGTTCACGCGCCGCTCCTTGTCGTTGATCAGCGAGAAGGGCGTGACCGAGCCGGGAGGCACTCCCAGCACCTCCATCAGCAGCTCCGCCCGGCCGAAACTGAGCCGGCCCGAACCCAGCCGCTCGTGCAGCCGCTTCATGTCGATGACCTCGTCCTCCAGCGCCACCACCAGCCAGAGCGTGCCCTTCTTGCATTTCAGGAACAGGTTCTTGGTGTGTCCGCCGGGGATGTCGCCCCTGAGCGCGCGCGACTGCTCCACCGTATGCAGCGGGGGATGCTCCACCGTGCTGGCGGCGATGCCGAGCCGGTGCAGCCGGGCCATCAGGTCGTCGCGGGTCGCGGGCATGTCGGCTCCTGTGTCGGGTCTTTCACATATCGGCACGCGCCGTCCCGGTAAAGCGCGCGCGAATGGCCGCAGGCGACATCGAGACAGTGGCGTGCGCGCGGCTGCCGCTATAGCTTTGACGAAAGGCTGCACAGGGGGAGAAGCCGCGCCGATGACCAGGGCCGCGCTCAGTGTCTACATGTACGCGCTTTACCAGATCACCGGCGTTTGCCTGCCGTTGCTGGTGATACCCGATATCGCGCTCGGCATGTTCGGCGTGGATTCGGGCGACGGCGTCTGGATCCGCTTCGTCGGCCTGCTGGCCGGCATCATCGGCGCCTTCTACGTGGGAGCGGTGCTCACCAGGTTCCGGCCCATGCTGGCCTGGTCGGTGCCCGCGCGTTACGTCACCTCCGCCTTCATGGCCGGCATCGTCGCCGCCGGCATGGCCGCCCCGGGCCTGCTCTTTCTCGCCGCTTTCGACGCCCTGTGCGGCTCCATCACCTGGGTCGCCATCCGCGCCGACCAGGAGGCCGGGCTCGGCTGAGGCGCCTGGGGACGGGGGCGGCCATGCCTGCGGCGGCGTTTCGCCGGATATGCCTCCGCGCCGGCTGGAAACGGCGGCTGTGTTGCCGCAAGGCCACCGCTTGCAATGCGACCGGCTTTGAGCGATAAAGCCGCTCCGCCGCGCGGGCACGCGCGGACATACCCTAAGGACGCGGGCGTAGCTCAGGGGTAGAGCACAACCTTGCCAAGGTTGGGGTCGTGAGTTCGAATCTCATCGCCCGCTCCAGTTTCTTCCGGAAAATCACGTACTGTCGGGGATGGCAGCCAGGTCCTCAGGCCAGCCGCGGGCCGTTCTGCGCCGGGCCGCGCGCCAGCCGCACCGGCGGCCGCTGCTCGATGACCGGCTCCAGTGTGTCCAGATTGACGTGCACGCCGGTCTCCACTTCGCCGGGGCCGTCCGGCTCGCCGGCGATGGCCTGGCCTTCCATCGGCACGGGCGTTTCCGCCGCGCGCCAGCGGGCGATGACCGCCTCCATATACTCGGCGCCATGGCTGCCCGTGCGCCACTTTTCCGAGAAGCGCGCCGCATGGCTGCGCGGCTGGTGTTCGGCCGCGAGGTCGTCGAAGCGAACGCGCGCGGGCAGCATCACGCCGTCGCCGAATACGATCGCCTCGCGCGGGCCCATGGACGGCAGGAAGTCGAGCAGGCTCGCCGCGGTATCGAAGATCGCCGCGCGCACGATGTCCTGATCGCGCTCGTTCGACAGCCGCATGGTGAAGATGGTGTTGCACTGGGACAGGATGGTTGGGTCGAGTTCGGCGGGCCTCTGGCTCACCACGCACAGGGACACGCCGTATTTCCGGCCCTCCTTGGCGATGCGGGCGATGGCCCGCCGGGTCGGCTCGAAGCCGAGCTTGGCGTCGTTCGGCACGTAGCGGTGCGCCTCCTCGCAGACCAGCGTCACCGGAACGTGGCCGTCGCCCCACAGGCAGAAGTCGAAGGTCATGCGGCAGATCACCGACACCACCACGTTGACGATCTCCGAGGGCACGCCGGTGAGTTCGAGAATGGCGATGGGGCGCCCGTCCACGGGCACGCGGAAGAGCCGCGCCAGGGTCCGCGCCATGTGGTCGTGCACGGTCAGCGCGCCGAACATGAAACTGTAGCGCGCGTCCTGGGACACCGCCTCCAGCCGCGTCTTGAGCTGCCGGTAGGGCATCAGGTCGCGCCGGTTCTCCAGCCGCCCGAGCCGCTGGTCGATCAGGCCGATGAGATCGGAGATGCGGTAGGGGACCGGCGTGTCCACGGTGTAGGACAGCACCTCGTTCGGCCCGAGCCCCTTCTTGAGCGCGATCTGGCTGTCGCGACCGCGATTGGCGGCGAAGCGCTGTTTGGCCAGCGGGATCACCTCCGACAAGATCTCGACCTCAGCCTCGTGACCCGCGACATCGCCGATGATCACCTCCACCAGTTCCTCGAAGTTCAGGAACCAGAAGGGAAGCTGCAGATCGTTCGGCGTGATCACCTCCGCCATGTCGCCGAAGCATGTGGCGTATTCGTTGTGCATGTCGAGCAGCAGGATATGCGCGTTGCGGTTCTTCTCCAGGATCGCCCGCAGGATCAGCGCCACCGAGCAGGACTTGCCGGTGCCCGTGCTGCCGAGGATGGCGCAATGCTTGCCGAGCAGGTCGTCCACCTGGACCAGCGCCGCGATGGACGGGTCCTGGCGCAACGAGCCGACGCGCACGGCCTGCTCGCTGTTCCACATGTAGGCCTTGCGCAGTTCCTCGCCGGAAGTCAGGTAGACCGGATCGCCGAGATAGGGGTAGGCGGACACGCCACGGCGGAACCGCTCCAGCCCGTTCGGGGTCTTCATCAGCTCGCCGACCATCTCCAGCTCGGCCACGCGGATCTCGCCCTGGCCGTCGGTTTGCGCCGGCACCGGCACGCTGAGCGCGGAGATCAGCCCCAGCAGCGCCGAGCGCGGTGTCTCGATCTTCAGGATCGTGCCCATTTCCGCGCGGTTGGCGTTGTCGCGCTGCTCCGAGGTTCCGCCCTCGAGCATGACCACGGCCTGGGAGCCGGAAACGGAAACGACCCGCCCGATGGGGATCGTCGTATCGGCGGGCTGCTGGGTCTCGCGCGGATCAGCCATTGGCCGCCTCCGCGCCCGGCAGGACGATCACCACGTCGGTGCCCTTGCCCTTCTCGCTGCTGATCGTGAAGTGCCCGCCCATCGCTTCCACGCCCAGCCGGGAGATGGTGAGGCCGAGGCCGGTGCCGCCGTGGCTGCGCTCCAGGCGCATGTCGGCCTGGCCGAACGGCGTCAGCGCGGTTTCCAGTTCCTCTTCGCTCATGCCCCGGCCGGTGTCGGCGACGGCCAGCACCCAGCCCTTCGCCGGCCCCGGACGCCCGATCAGCGCCACGGTGCCGCCCGCGGGCGTGAAGGTGACCGCGTTCTTCAGCAGCCTTTGCAGGATATCCGTCAGCCGGCGGCCGTCCGCCAGCAGCGGCGGCATGTCCGCATCCATATGGCGCAGGAATTTCAGCCCCGCTTCGCGCGCGCGCGCTTCCGCGAAGGCCGCCGCCGGGTCCAGCACCTCTTCCGGGTCGGTGGTTTCCCTGTCGAGATCGAACTTGCCGCTCTGCAGCTTCGACACCTCGATCAGGTCGTTGACGATATCGAGCAGTCCTGTCGCCGAACCCAGAATATAGGACCCGTACTCGCCGAGCTGTCGGGGATCGGGCGTCTGGCCCGCGGCCAGCATCCGGGCGAAGCCGATGATGGAGTTGAGCGGTGTGCGCAGCTCATGACTCATATTGGCTATGAATTCGGACTTCACCAGGCTGGCCAGTTCCGCCTCGATGCGGGCGGCGCGCTCGGCGATGTCCACCCGATGCCGCAGGATCGCGCTGCCCAGCCGGCGCGAATACTGCGCCAGCAGCGCGCCCGAATTGCCGACGCGCGGCGTCACCGCGCCCTGGTAGGCGCGGTCCTGCGTGCGGCGGCTTGGCGAAGCTGCTCCCATGTTGCCCGACTGTGGGGCATTCTGGTTCACGGAGCGTTAACTGTGTTGGCGGTTTCCGGCCAGCCGGCAGGGTGCCCAATGGCAAGCGGCGCGCAACGAAAGTGCGCGCCGCCAGTCCCCCTCGGGCCCGAAAAGGCCCGCAATCGCAACCGTGCGGGTTACTGGACCCACCGCATCTCCGTGCGGGCGGGCGAAACCATGACCTGGCGGTCCACCCAGCCGTAGACCGGCGGGGCGCAGACATTCTCCACCTGTGCCGGCTTGATCACCACCTGGAAGGTCTGGGTGGCGTACTGCGCCGGGACCGTCTCGGTCCAGCTCTGCGGCGGGGTGACCATCACCCGGCTGTTGTAGGTCTTGTACTTGCCCGGATAGGCCACCTGGCAGGTCATGCCGCACTTGCTCGTCCACTTGGTATAGGGCGCGCGCACTTCCTTGGTCATGGCCACGTCCTGATACTGCGCCGGAGTGGTGCGGACGATCTGGCGGGCGTCGGAGACGATCACCTGACGCTGCTCGGTGCCGTAGACGGCGGGAATGACGCGCTGCTCGCAGCGGCCGGGCGAGATCATCACCTGCTGGCGCACGGTCTGGTAGACCGGCGGGATGGTGACGGGCTTGTAGCAGCCCACGACAGTGCCCTTCTGGTGGCCGCCGAAGGCGAACGCCGGCGCCGCTCCGAGAAGCAGCAGGCCGAAAGTGGCGAGGGAACGGGCGAACATTGTGGCAACTCCTCCACGAATACACAACGACACGCTTGCACCGGACCCCATGCTCCGGTGCCGGCTCCGGACGGCGTTTTCCCCGTCCCGGCCGCGCGATCACATTGCGCGGACTGTAGGAGCACCCGCCATAATACCGAACGATGTTCTAAGTTTTGGGTAAACGCCGTTAAGCCTGCGCATTGAACTCGCGCTTGCGGATGCGGCGGAGACAGGCGCAAACTGCGCGCCGTAAGCTAAACGGGGAGAGCCGCACATGACGCAGAAGGACTTCACGCCGGGCCTGTTCGCGCGGATTCGCGCAGTCGCCGTTCTGCTGCTGGCGGCCGTCACACTCACCGGTTGTGGCATCAATAACATTCCCACCTTCGAGGAGCAGGCCAAGGCCAAGTGGAGCGAGGTGCTGAATCAGTACAAGCGCCGCGCAGACCTGGTCCCGAACCTCGTGGAAACGGTGAAGGGCTATGCCGAGCACGAGCGCGGCGTGCTGACCGAGGTGGTCGAGGCTCGCGCCAAGGCGACCCAGGTGCAGATCCCCGCCGACATTCTCAGCAACCCGGAGGCTTTCAAGAAATTCCAGGAGGCCCAGAGCCAGCTTTCCGGGGCGCTGGCGCGCCTGCTGGCGGTGGTCGAGCGCTACCCCGACCTGAAGGCGAGCCAGAACTTCCTCACCCTGCAGTCGCAGCTCGAAGGCACCGAGAACCGCATCGCCATCGCCCGGCGCGACTACATCGAGGCGGTGCGCGCCTACAACACGGAATTGAGGACCATTCCCGGACGCTGGTGGAAAGCGCTGCTCTATCCCGAGGCCGGGCTGATGGAGACCTTCACGGTCGCCGAAGAGGAACAGCAGACCCCGAAGGTCAAGTTCTAGGGGAAGGGCCATGCGCCCTGCCCCCGAACCCCGGACGAACCGGCGCCTGCTTGCCGCGCTGTGCATGGTGCTGGCCCTGCTGCTGACGGGCCAGCCGGTTCCCGCTTGCGCCGACCCGGCGTTTCCCGAACTCACCGGCCGGGTCGTCGATGACGCCAGCCTGCTCAGCGCCGATCAGGAAACGGCGCTGACCGCGGAGCTGTCCGATCTGGAGGCGCGCACCACCAGCCAGCTCGTGGTGGTGACGCTGCCCTCCCTGCAAGGCTATCCGATCGAGGAGTTCGGTTACCGGCTCGGCCGCCACTGGGGCATCGGCCAGAAGGACAAGGACAACGGCGTTCTCCTCATCGTCGCGCCCGCCGAGCGCAAGGTGCGCATCGAGGTGGGCCGCGGGCTGGAGCCCGTCCTCACCGACGCGCTCAGCAAGATCATCATCGAAAACGCCATCCTGCCGAAATTCCGCAAGAACGATTTTGCCAGCGGCATACGCGCGGGCGTCACCGACATCGTCTCCGCCCTCAGCGGCGATGCCGATGCCGTCAAGCTGCGCGCCCGCAGCCAGCCGGACGTGGTCGATACTGTATTCATCGCCATATTCGCCATCGTCTGGCTCGGCATCATCCTGCTGGCGCTCTACGTCATCTTCAGTTCCGCTCGCCATGGCGGTGGCGGCTGGACATCCGGCTCCGGCGGGGGCTGGAGCGGTGGTGGGGGAGGCTGGAGCGGCGGCGGAAGCGGCGGGGGGTTCTCCGGCGGCGGCGGCGGTTTTGGCGGCGGCGGATCTTCGGGAGGCTGGTAGCGAAATCATGATCCTGTTCACCGACAAGGAACGCAAGCGGATCAGCTCCGCCATCGCCAAAGCGGAGAAAAAGACCAGCGGCGAGATCGTCACCGTCGTGACCGACGCCAGCGACGACTACACATTCATACCGCTGCTGTGGGCGGCGCTCGCCGCCCTTGCCGTTCCCGCCCCGCTGCTCTTCTTCACCCTGCTGCCGCTGCCCTGGGTCTACCTCGCCCAGCTCGCGACCTTTCTTGCCCTTGCGGCCGCCACGCAATGGTGGCCGCTGCGCATCCGGCTGGTGCCCGCCAACGTCAGGCGCGCCCGTGCCCACCGTCATGCGGTGGAGCAGTTCCTCGCCCAGAACCTGCACACCACGCGCAAGCGGACCGGCGTACTGATCTTCGTCTCGCTGGCGGAGCGCTATGCCGAGGTGATCGCCGACGAGGGTATCTACAAGAAGGCGCCGCCGGGGGTTTGGGACGGCATCGTCGCCGGGCTCACCGCGCGAATCGCCCGCGGTGAAGCGGCGCATGGCTTCGTCGAGGCGGTGGACGCCTGCGGCAAACTGCTGGCGGTGCATTTTCCTCCCGGCAGCGCCGATCGCAACGAGCTTCCGAACCACCTCATCGAGCTGCACCGGGATTGACCGCGGAACCGTCACATTCCCGGCCTCATACGCGTGCAATAGATGTGCACCCACAGCAGCGCGGCGCCGGCCGCCGCCGGATTCTCACTTGTCTTGAAGCCCATGCCAAGCCAATCTCGGACAACACGCGGCGCCACCACGCGCTCCGGCGCGCGGAACCATAAGCGGCGGGGGGAGGATGTGACGCAGGCAGAGGTTGCGAATTCGGGATCCTTTTCCCGCGGCGTACTGTCCGCAATCCGGCAGGCCGCCAGGGGCGACGCCCTCCTGCAGCGCTTCGCCGAAATCGTGCTGTCGGGAACCGAGGATCCCGACCTCGTCCGCTATCCGGAGAAGGCGGTCGCCGCCCTGCTGCTGTCGGCCTGGGAGTTCGTCTCCGTCCGCGAGACCGGCAAATACAAGATTCGCCTCTTCAATCCCGACCGTATTTCGGGCCCTCACGGCGACGCCACCGTCATTGAAATCGTCAACGACGACATGCCCTTCCTGGTGGACTCCATCATGGGCGAAATCCAGGAGCGCGGCCTCGCCGTGCATCTGGTCATGCACCCGGTCTTCGCGGTTTCCCGCGATGCTTCCAGCCGCCTGACCGGCGTCGGCCGCCCGGGCGCCAATGGCGCCGAATGGACCGGCCGGGAAAGCTACATACAGATTCACATCCAGCGGCTTGGCGCCAAGAAGGACATCGACGAGCTCAAGAAGACGCTTACCGGCATCCTCGACAATGTCCGTACCGTGGTGCGCGACTGGCGGCCGATGCAGGACCGTCTCAACCGGGCCATCGCCGCCTACACCGCCTCGCCGCCGCCCATTCCCGTCGCCGATCTGGCGGAATCCATCCAGTTCCTGAAATGGCTGCTGGACAACAACTTCACCTTCCTTGGCATGCGCGCCTTCGCCTTCGTCGGCGGCGCCCAGCGGGGCAAGCTCGAGCCGATCCCGAAATCGGGCCTCGGCATCCTGCGCGATCCGGCCATCAACGTGCTGCGCCGTGGTACCGAGATGGTCCACTGGACGCCGGAGATCAGGCAGTTCTTCCTGGCCCCCGCGCCGCTCATCGTCGCCAAGGCCAATGTGCGCTCCACCGTCCACCGGCGCGCGCACATGGACTACATCGGCGTCAAGATATACGGCGAGAAGGGCGAGATTTCCGGCGAGCTGCGCATTGTCGGCCTGTTCACCTCCGCCGCCTACACGCGCTCGGTGAAATCGATACCCTTCCTTCGCCACAAGGCGGAGATGGTCATGAACCGCTCCGGCTACGCGCCCGCCAGTCACAGCGCCAAGGCGCTGCAGAACATCATCGAGACTTTCCCCCGCGACGAACTGTTCCAGATCGACGTCGACCACCTCTACAGCGTCGCCACCGCGATCCAGGCACTGGAGCTGCGGCCCCGCGCCCGGGTCTTCCCCCGCATCGACCAGTTCGACCGCTTCGTCTCGGTCCTGGTCTTCGTGCCCCGCGACCGCTTCTCCACCGAGACCCGCAAGCGCATCGGCAACTTCCTCGCCGAAGCCTATGAGGGCCGCATCTCCGCCTTCTATCCCTTCTTCCCCGAAGGGCCGCTGGTACGCATCCATTTCATCATCGGACGCTACGAGGGCAAGACGCCGGCTCACGAGCAGGCCTGGCTCGAGGAGAATGTCTCCGAGATCATCACCACCTGGTCGGATCGCCTCGTGCGCGAGCTGCACGCGCTGCCCGACCTCACGCGTGCCGAGGAACTGGGACGCAAATACGCCGACGCCTTCCCCGTTGGCTACCGTGCCACCTTCGAGCCGGCGCGCGCCGTGGTCGACATCGACAGGCTGGAAGCGCTCACGCCCGAGTTGCCGGTCTCGGTCGATTTCTATGCCGTTCCCGGCGATCCCGAGGCCCAGGTCCATGTGGCGATCTATCACCGCCACGGGCCCATTCCGCTCAGCCGCCGCGTGCCCGTGCTGGAGAATCTCGGCTTCTCCGTCATCGACGAGCGCTCCTACATCGTCTCGCCGGACGATGCGGACGTGCTGTCGCTGCACGACATGCTGCTGCAGAACCAGACCGGCGAGCCGGTGGACCTGAAGGCGCTCGATGGCCGGCTGGAGGACAGCTTCCTCGCCGTGTGGCGCGACGACGCCACCAACGACTCCTACAACCGTCTGGTTCTCGCCGCCGACATGGACTGGCGCGAGGCGTCGGTGCTGCGCGCCTACGGCAACTATCTGCGCCAGATCGGCGCCCCCTTCGGGCAGGCCTATCTCTCCGAGACGCTGCTCCGGCATCTTGGCGTCACCCGCAACCTGATCGAGATGTTCCGCGTCCGCTTCGATCCCGAGCGCAAGGGCGGCGACAAGGCGCGCAAGTCCGCCGAGGAGGCCCTCAGCGAGGCCATCGACAAGGCGCTCGACGAAATCCCCAGCCTGGACGAGGACCGCATCCTGCGCCACTTCCGCAATCTGGTGCGTTCCTCTTTGCGCACCAATTTCTACCAGACGCTGGAAGACGGCGCCCGTCAGCCCGCCCTTGCCATAAAGCTCGATTCCAGGCGTGTCGAAGGCTCGCCGAGCCCGCGTCCATTCGCCGAAATCATGGTCTTCTCGCCCCGCGTGGAAGGCATTCACCTGCGCGGCGGGCGCATCGCCCGCGGCGGCCTGCGCTGGTCCGACCGGCTGCAGGACTACCGCACGGAAATTCTCGGCCTCGCCAAGGCCCAGCAGGTGAAGAACGTGGTCATCGTGCCCACCGGCTCCAAGGGCGGCTTCGTGCCCAAGCGTCTGCCCGCCGGAGGCACCCGCGAGCAGGTGATGGAGGAGGGCGTCGCCGCCTACAGGACCTTCGTCTCCATGCTGCTGACCGTCACGGACAATCTCGACGGCGCCGCGGTCATTCCACCTCCGCGGGTGGTGCGTCACGACGGCGACGATCCCTATCTCGTGGTGGCGGCCGACAAGGGCACCGCCACCTTCTCGGACTTCGCCAACGCCATTTCGGTCTCCCACGGCTACTGGCTCGGCGACGCCTTCGCCTCCGGCGGGTCCGCGGGCTACGACCACAAGAAGATGGGCATCACCGCCCGTGGCGGCTGGGAAGCGGTCAAGCGCCACTTCCGCGAAATGGACGTCGATATCCAGAGCACGCCCTTCACCGTGATCGGCGTCGGCGACATGTCCGGCGACGTCTTCGGCAACGGCATGCTGCTGTCGAAATGCATCCGCCTCGTCGCCGCCTTCGATCACCGCGACATCTTCATGGATCCCGATCCCGACCCGGCGAAGTCGTGGGAAGAGCGCAAGCGCATGTTCGAGCTGCCGCGCTCGAGCTGGCAGGATTACGACAAGTCGCTCATTTCCAAGGGCGGCGGCATCTTCCCGCGCTCGCTCAAGGCCGTGCCGCTGAGCCCGGAAATGAAGGCGCTGACCGGCCTCGATGCCGCTTCCGTGACGCCGCAGGAGCTCATTCGCTCCATCATGAAGATGTCCGCGGACCTTCTCTGGTTCGGCGGCATCGGCACCTATGTGTCGGCCTCGGGCGAGACGCCGGAGCAGGTGGGCGACCGCGCCAACGACGCTCTGCGCGTGAAGGCGTCCGAACTGCGCGTGAAGGTGGTGGGCGAGGGCGCAAATCTCGGCATGACCCAGCGCGGCCGCATCGAGTTCGCGCTGAACGGAGGCCGGGTCAACACCGACGCCATCGACAATTCCGCCGGCGTGAATTCCTCCGACCAGGAAGTGAACATCAAGATCGCGCTGGGCGCCGCTGTCGCCGCCGGCAAGCTCGACATTCCCGCGCGCAACAAGTTTCTCGCCAGGATGACCGAGGACGTGGCGCGCGCCTGTCTGCGCAACAATTACCTGCAGACGCTGGCCATCTCGCTCGGCGAGCGCCGCGGCCTCGCCGATCTCGGCTTCCAGGCGCGGCTGATGCGCAGCCTGGAGTCCATCGGTCTGCTCGACCGCGAGGTCGAGCTGCTGCCCGACGACAACGCGCTGGAGGCGCGCCGCCAGCAGGGCACGCCGCTCACCCGGCCCGAACTCGCGGTGCTGCTGGCCTACGCCAAGATCGACGTCTACAACGAACTGGTCGCCTCCAAGGTGCCGGACGATCCCTATTTCGTCAGCGAGCTGCGCTCCTATTTCCCCAAGCGTCTGCAGGAGGCCTATCCGGAGGAGATCGACAGCCATCGCCTGCGCCGCGAGATCATCGCCACGCAGCTCTCCAACGCCATCATCAACCGTGGCGGCTCGACCATGTTCGTCCGCCTCAAGGAAGAGACCGGCCATACCGCCGGCGATATCACCGCCGCCTATGTGACCGTGTGCGGCGTGTTCGAGCTCGAGCCGCTGTTCGACGCCCTCGACGCGCTCGACACCAGGATCTCCGGCATCCTGCAGCTCGATCTCTATCTGCGCGTGCAGGGCCTGCTGCGCGGAGAGACCGGTTGGTTCCTGCGCCATGTGCGTTTCGACACCGGCCTTACCGAGATCATCACGCTCTATCGCGACGGCGTCGCCGCGCAGGCCAAGGCCCTGCCCAACATGCTCTCCCCCGAGCAGGCCGCGCGCCTGAAGGCGGACCGCCAGGGCCTGGAGGCCGCGGGCGTTCCCGCCTCGACCGCTCAGCGGCTGGCCGAGCTTGAGTTTCTCGCCGGCGCGCCCGACGCCGTCCTGGCGGCGGAGGCCGCGGGCCGGCCGATCGCGGATGTCGCCCGGATCTATTGCGCGCTTTCGGCCCATTTCCGCGTGGACGAGCTGCGCGCGGCGGCGGACACCATGCCGGTGAACGATTATTTCGACCGGTTGGCCATCAACGCCGCCATGTCGTCCCTTTCCTCCGCCCTGCGCGGCATCCTGCAGGCGGCCATGCGCGAGAAGGAGGGCGGTGACGCCTTCGACGCCTGGCTCGCCGGGAACGGCCAGGCCGCCGCGCGGGCGCGCCAGAGCGTGGACGAGGTGCTCGACGGCTCCCGCCTGACCCTCGCCCGCCTCACAGTCGCCGTCGGCCATCTGGGCGCGCTGGCCCCGGCCTGAGCGGCCTGATGAGACCTGATCATATGCCTCGCGCCGGCCGGGCCGGCATTTTCGGCTGGATGCTGTTCGACTGGGCGGCCCAGCCTTTCTACACCCTCGTGCTCACCTTCCTGTTCGCGCCCTATTTCGCCGCGGCCTTCCTGGGCGATCCGGTCGAGGGCCAATGGGTCTGGGGCCTGCTCACCGGCGTTTCGGCGCTGATCGTGGCCCTCCTCAGCCCGGTGCTTGGCGCCGTGGCCGATGCCTCCGGCGGCCGCAAGTTCTGGGTCGCGCTCTTCTCGGTCGTCTTCGTTGCCGGTCTCTGCGGCCTCTGGTATGCCGCGCCCGGCGCCCGTGACATGCTGCTTCTGGTCTCGGTCTCCTTCGTCGCCGCCTCGGTGGCGGCCGAGTTCGCCACCGTGTTCACCAACGCCATGATGCCGGGGCTGGTGCCGCCGGAGCGCCTGGGCCGGCTGTCCGGCCAGGGCTGGGCGCTCGGCTATGCGGGCGGCCTCGTCAGCCTCGTCATCGCGGCGGGTCTCATCGTCGCCGACTGGGAGTCGGGCCGCACCATGCTGGGGCTGAAGCCGCTGCTGCCACTGGATCACCTCGCCCGGGAGGGAGAGCGCGCCATCGGTCCTTTCTCCGCGCTGTGGTACGCGGTCTTCGTGCTGCCCTTCTTTCTGTTCACGCCGGACCACGCGCCCGCGCGGAAACTGCAGGGCAGCGCCGTTGGCGAAGGACTGCGCCAGTTGCGGCGAACCTTCGCGCATATCCGCCAGTACCGCGAGGTCCTGCGCTTTCTTCTCGCCCGCATGCTCTATGTGGACGGCCTCGGCGCCATCTTCGCGTTCGGCGGCATCTACGCCGCGTCCGTGTTCTCCTGGACCAGCATCCATCTCGGCATCTTCGGCGTGGCGCTCACCATCGCGGGGGCGCTGGGTGCCTGGGCGGGCGGGCCGCTCGACGACAAGCTTGGATCGCGCGCGGTGATTCTGGGATCGCTCGCGCTGCTCATGGCGGGCGCCGTCGGCGTGCTCTCCGTGGACGCCTCCCATGTCTTCTATGGCATCGCCGTCGCGCCGGCGAATCCCGGCGCGGCGCCCTTCGCCTCCACCGGCGAGCAGGTCTATCTCGCCTTCGCCGTCCTGCTCGGGCTCGCCTCGGGGCCGTTGCAGTCCGCCAGCCGCAGCTATCTCGCCCGGCTCGCGCCGTCCGGTATGATGACCGAGTTCTTCGGCTTCTATGCCTTCTCCGGCAAGGCGACCGCCTTCGCCGCCCCGCTCGTCGTGGCTGCGGTCACGGCGCTGTCCGGCAGCCAGCGGCTGGGCATCGCCAGCCTGCTCGCCTTCCTGCTGGCCGGTTTCGTCCTCATGCTGGGCGCGAGGGATGCGCGCCGCTGACGCGCGTCAGTGCCGGAAGTGCCGCATGCCGGTGAACACCATGGCGATGCCGGCCTTGTCGGCGGCGGCGATGACCTCCTCGTCGCGCATGGACCCTCCCGGCTGGATGACGGCGGTGGCGCCTGCCTTGACCGCCTCCATCAACCCGTCGGCGAAGGGGAAGAAGGCGTCGGACGCCACCACGCAGCCTTTCGTCAGCGGCTGCTTCAGCCCGGCCGCTTTCGCCGCCGCCTCGCCCTTCCACGCGGCGATGCGCGCGGAATCCACCCGGCTCATCTGGCCCGCGCCGATACCCACGGTCGCCCCGTCCTTCGCATAGACGATGGCGTTGGATTTCACATGCTTCGCCACCGTGAAGGCGAACGTCATGTCGGCCAGCTCTCTCGTCGTCGGCGTGCGCTTCGTCACCGTCTTCAGGCTGATCTTGTCCACCTGGCCGTTGTCGCGCGCCTGCACGAGAAAGCCGCCCGCCAGTTGCCTGGTCACAAGTCCCGGAGCGCCGGGATCGGGCATGGCGCCCGCCAGCAGCACGCGCAAATTCTTCTTCCTGGCCAGCAGCGCCAGAGCGTCCTCGTCCGCCTCCGGCGCGATGATCACCTCGGTGAAGATTTCCGACATCGCCGAGGCAGCCGCCGCGTCGAGCCTGCGGTTCATGGCGATGATGCCGCCGAAGGCGCTCACCGGATCGCAGCGCAGCGCCTTCTCGTAGGCCTCCTTCAGCGACGCGCCCGTGCCGACGCCGCAGGGATTGGCGTGCTTTATGATGGCCACCGCCGGTGTCGATGCGTCGAACTCCGCCGCCAGCTCGTAGGCGGCGTCGGTGTCGTTCAGGTTGTTGTAGCTCAGCTCCTTGCCCTGCACCTGCCGCGCGGTGGCGACGCCGGCGCGCGCCTCCCCGCCGCGGTAGAAGGCCGCCCACTGGTGCGGGTTCTCGCCATAGCGCAACCCCTGCGCCAGCTTGCCGGCGAAGGCGCGCCATGGCGCCGCCGTCTGGCCGAGTTCGCCGGCGAACCAGGTGGCGATGGCGGCGTCATACTGGGCCGTGAAGGCATAGGCCTTGGCGGCGAGCTCGCGCCGCAGGTCCTGCGTCGTCGCGCCGTCGTTGCCTTCCATCTCCTCCAGCACGCGGACATAGTCGGAGGGATCGACGACGACGGTCACGTCGCCATGGTTCTTGGCCGCCGCGCGGATCAGCGCCGGGCCGCCGATGTCGATGTTCTCGATGCAGGTATCGAAGTCCTTGCCCGCCGCCGCCGTTTCCTGGAAGGGGTACAGGTTGACCGCGAGCAGGTCGATGCCGGCGATGCCGTGGTCGGCCATGGCCTTCTCGTGCCCGGCATTGCCCCGCAGGGCCAGCAGGCCGCCATGCACCTTCGGATGCAGCGTCTTGACCCGGCCGTCCATCATCTCGGGAAAGCCGGTCAGTTCGCTGACGTCGGTGACGCGCAGGCCCTCCTTGCGCAGCAGCGCCGCCGTGCCGCCGGTTGAGACAAGCTCCACACCCTTGTCAGCCAGCGCGCGGGCGAATTCCGCCACCCCCGACTTGTCGGAGACCGACAGCAGCGCCCGGCCGATCCTGCCGCGAATTGTGGTCATCGCATCCTCTGTGAGGCTTCGGTCCGGCTCCCGGTTAGCACGAAGCGGCGGACCCCTGAACCTGACAAAAGGCCTTATCCACCGCGGTCCGGGCCAAAATCTCCGGCCGGGCGAAGACCTGTCGCGATCCGCCGGAGAATGCCCGGAAGACGGGGCCGGCCGGGCTACGCCGTCTCGGTTGCTTCCTCGGGCATGGGCCCGCCGGCCTCCTCGACCAGGGCCGCCCAATCGAAGTTGCCCGGGGCCGGCGACAGCAGCCAGTCGGCCCGGACCTCCCGCGCATCCTTCTGGAAGCCGCCCCGGATGACCGCCTGCCAACTCGAGCGCGGTCCCCTTTCGTCGGCGAGGAAGGCGCTCGGTTCCAGGTCGATGCGTCCGAGCCTGGACTCCAGCGCCCAGGCGGTGTTGTCGCGCAGCACCAACAAGACCGTCTTGCCGTTCTCGTCCGGCACGGGCCGCACGTCGGGGTGCAGGTGGAAGCGGATGAGGAATGCGCCGTTGGTCCCCCGCGCCTCGCCCTTGAGGCCCTGCGGCGCCACCAGCTTGTCCTCGCCTTCCAGCAGGTCGCCATTGGGCGACAGCACCAGCCGGCGGTGGTGCACGATGCCGAAGCGGCTTTCGTAGCCGTCATGGGAGGCGCTGAGGGAAAGCCCGTTCTCCTCCCTCACCATGCTCGCGGCCACGCGGCCAGGCCCGCAGACCCGGTCGGTGCTCTCGCCGATTGGCGCGGCGAGGAACCGCGCCGACGCCTCGTTTCCCACCGAAAGCGTCGAATGGGCGACTGTCGTGCGCACCACGCGCCGCCAGTCCGGATCCTGTTGCGCGGGCGCTCCGCAATTGACGATGACCGGAAAACCGCCCGTGCTCATCTCGAAGGAGAGGCAGCCCGCATGCGCCGCGGCGCTGTAGCTTGCCGGCGGCGCCGGTCCGACGTCGGCGATCACCACCGTGCCGGCCTGCTCCAGCCGGCAATAGCCCGACGGTTCCGCGAAGGCCACCGGCTCGCTGGCGTTGTCGTCATAGGCGATCACCGTGGCGAGCGCGTCCGTCACCGTCACGCCGCAGCCGTTGAAGCGGGCCAGCGAACCGTCGCCCATCCGGAAGAAGCGGATCATCGGCATCATGCGGTCGATGGCCGCCACCAGTTCTTGCGGCGGCGGCACATCGCGCGAAATGAAGCACTGCTTCAGCGGCAACAGGTCGAGCAGCAGCTCGATCAGCACAGACGGGTTGCGGCTCACATGGCCGCCGTCGGGCAGGACTTGCCGGCGCAACTCTCCGCTGAACGCGCGGCCCGTCTCCTCGGGCAGCGAGCCGAATTCCGCCGCCGCCAGCCCGGCAAGCTGCAGGGCGATGAGCGCCGTCAGCCTGGGGTCGCCCTCCGGCGCCTCGCGCCAGTGGTTGCGCAGGAAGCGAATCTGCTCGGCCAGGCTCTCCATGACCGTGTCGTAGTGGTCGGTGTCGGCTCCCTGCAGCAGAAGCGAGGAATGGGAGATCCAGGAGATCACGCGGCGCGCCACGATCTCCGCGCGCCACGATATCCCCGACATCTGCCGGTGCATGGAGATCCAGTCGCGCACCAGCGCCCGGGCATGCTCGCGGGCGATCTGGTCGCCGGCGGCGGTCAGGTTGCGCAGCCAGCCGAAACCATGCAGCTCGATCTCCCATTCGGCGCTGGGCGGCAGCACCTCGAAGGGCGACGCCGTGCCGATATAGGCGACGCGGCCCGCGAGACCGCATTGCCCGTGATAGATCTCGCTGAAGAAACTGGGGTCGGCGGTGCGCAGGTCCTGCGGCACCAGGATGAGCTGGTTGATGGCCGGGCCGCGATAGCGCCAGCGCATCAGCCGCGAGCGGAACAGCCGCTTTACGGCGAGTCCGGCCGAACCCGTGACGCTGGCCGTAAGCCGCGCGCGTTCGCTTATGGACTGTACGCTCATGCCACTACTGCCCCGCACCAACCCGACTGACTGACTAAACTGTGGAAAAACTGTGAGGCGGATTCAAGGTCATTGCGCGCCCCGATGCAAGGATCATCCCCGCAGCCGGAAGCGGGCGGCGAAAAAACCGTCGATTCCCGTGCCTTCCGCCGCCCCCGGCGGGATCATGACCGGCAGCGTGCGCAGCCATCCCGGGCCGGCGATCCATTCCGGCGGACATCCGGCTTCATCGGGAGTCACGGGATCGGGCGCGAGACGGGGTTCCGCCGCCACAAGCCGCTCCGCCTGCCGCTCGCCTTCCTCGGGCTCCAGCGAGCAGGTGCAATAGACCAGCCGCCCGCCCGGCTTCAGCAGGCTGGCGGCATGGCGCAGCAGGCGATGCTGCAGCTCGGCCATCTCGGCCACGTCGGCCTGAGACTTCAGGTGGGGGATATCGGGATGCCGCCGGATGGTTCCCGTCGCCGTGCAGGGCGCATCGAGCAGCACCGCGTCGAAGGGCTGCGCGGCGCGGAAGGACAGCACGTCAGAGGCGACGAGCTCGGCCCCGAGGCCGAGGCGCTTCATGTTGTCGGCGACGAGAGCAAGCCGCTTGTCCGAAAGGTCCACCGCGGTGACAGCGCCGCCGCCGCTGGCGAGTTGCGCCGTCTTGCCCCCCGGGGCCGCGCACAGGTCGGCGACGCGCAGCCCTTCGATATCGCCCAGCAGCCGTGCCGGCATCGCGGCGGCGGCATCCTGCACCCACCAGGCGCCGTCCCCGAAGCCGGGCAGGGCCTCGATGCGGCCGCCTGCCTCCAGCCGCACGGTGTTGCCCGGCAGCGCCGTGCCGCCAAGCTTCTCCGCCCAGCCGGGCGCATCCGACTTGACGCTGAGGTCGAGCGGCGCCTCTCCCAGATGCGTGGTGGCGATGCCGCGCGCGGAATCCTCGCCATAGGCCTCGCTCCAGCGCCGCCACAGCCAGTCCGGGGTGTTGAGCCGCGCCGCGTCCTGCTGCGCCAGCGCCCCGGCCTTGCCCTCGCTCACCCGCCGCAGCACCGCGTTGACGAGGCCGGCATAGCGCGAGGAGCGCCGGTCGGAGCGTGCCTGGTGCACCGCCAGGTTCACCACCGCGTGGTCGGCTGTGTCCATGAACAGGATCTGGGCCGAAGCCGCCAGCAGGATGCTCGGCAGCGCGCCGGTGCGTCCCGGCGGCCGCCGCTCGAGCAGCGAGTCGAGGATCGCGTCGATCTGGCCCTTGCGGCGCAGCGCCGTGGCCGTGATGGCGCGGGCAAGCGCCCGGTCGCGCTCGGTCAGCGCCGCCAGGTCGCCATGGCCGATTTCCGCCGCGATGGCCGCGTCCAGTGGCCGTCCGCGCTTCAGCACCGCCTCCAGCAGCGACACGGCGGCGCGGCGGGCGGGAAGTCCGACGCGGTGGTCGCGGGCAAGGCGCGCCACGCGCGCGTCCGCGGTCTCGGGAGAGTTGCCCATTCCGTGTCAGCCGCGCCGGGGCGTGGCGCCGTCAGCGCCCACGGTCCCAGGGGCCGGACTGGCCGCCGCCGCCGTCCCACGGCCCGGAGCCCGAGCCGGAGGCGCGGGCGCGCGAGGCGGGCATCTGCGCCTCCGCGCCCATCTCGGACGCGATCTCCTGCAGCCGGGCGATGCGGTTCTCCGTGTTCGGGTGCGTGGAGAACAGGTTGTCCATGCGCGCGCCCGACAGCGGGTTGACGATATACATGTGCGCCATGGCGGGATTGCGCTCCGCGGCCATGTTGGGAATGCGCCCGGCGGCGGCCGCGATCTTCTGCAGCGCCGAGGCCAGCCACATGGGCCGCTGGCAGATATGGGCGCCCATCTTGTCGGCCTCGTATTCGCGCGAGCGGCTGATCGCCATCTGCACGAGGGCCGCCGCCATGGGGGCGAGGAACACCATCATCAGCGTGCCGATGAGGCCTAGCGGATTGTTGTTGTTGCGGTTGCCGCCGCCGAACAGCAGGCCGAACTGCGCCAGCATGGAGATGGCGCCGGCCAGCGTCGCCGTCACCGTCATGGTCAGCGTGTCGCGGTTCTTGATGTGGGCCAGTTCGTGCGCCATCACGCCGGCAACTTCCTCCCGCGACAGTTTTTCCAGCAGGCCCGAGGTTGCCGCCACGGCGGCGTGCTCCGGGTTGCGTCCGGTGGCGAAGGCGTTGGGCTGCTCGGAGTGGATCACATAGACTTTCGGCATCGGCAGCCCGGCGTTCTCGGAGAGCTGGCGCACGATGTCGTAATATTCCGGCGCCGTGCGCTCGTCCACCTCCTGCGCATTCTGCATGCGCAGCACCATTTTGTCGGAGTTCCAGTAGCTGAACGCATTCATCGCCAGCGCGACGAGGAAGGCCATGATCATGCCCTGCTGCCCGCCGATGGCGGCGCCCACGGCCATGAACAGCGCCGTCATCGCGGCAAGAAGGATGGCAGTGCGAAAATAATTTCCGGTCATGTCTTTCGTAGGTCCGCCTTCACAACGGCTCCGGCCACGATGGCCGGACACCTGCCCTCGCGGGGCACGGCGGCGGAGGCTTTGACTTGGCTCCCGCCGCCCCATAATGATGGGTATTGGCGGCCCCCGCTGCAAGCATGTGGACGCCTTGAAACGCAAAGCTTTTTCCTTGGGCAGCGCAGAATGACGTCTGCAGCCGGCAACAGCCGCGACAACGATCCGGAGGATGGGGAGCGAAAGTCCCTGACCCCCGCCGCCAGGCGTGCCCTGGCCGAGGCGGAGGAGCGCCGCAGGAGCGAGGCCTCCAGGGAAGCGCCGCGCGAGGTGGGCGGCCGCGACGGCCCGGATCCTGCCCGCTATGGGGACTGGGAAAAAGGCGGAATCGTCTCGGATTTCTGATGCCGCACCCCCCTGGCGGCCCCGCAGGGCTTAAACTTCCCGCAACAGAAGGCTGTCAGCATGGTGATTCGCCGGCCACGCGCGTTCGGCGCAACAGCCTCGGCAGGGTCCCTGAAATGAGTCCGCATACGGCCGCACAGTCGCCGAACATTCCGGCCTCGGATGAGCTTTCTCCCGCCCACAAGCGGCTGGTTGTGGAATCCTTCGCGCAGGTCTCGCCCGCGGCGGGCCTCGTCGCCCGGCTCTTCTTCTGGCGTCTCTCGGAGATTTCGCCGGCGACCCTCGCCATGTTTCCCGGCGACACCGAGGAACAGTGCGAGAAGCTGGTGTCGTCGCTGAATCTGGCCGTGGCCAGCCTCGACCGCTTCGAGGATATCGTGCCGTCCCTGAAGCTGCTCGGCGCCCACAACCGTGCGCTGGGGGTGGAGCCGATGCATTATGGGCTCGTCGCGGAGGCGCTGCTGTGGACTCTCGCCAACGCGCTCGGGCCCCGCTTCACCGCCGAATGCCGCGACGCCTGGGTGGCCCTGTTCACCCGCCTTGGCGAGGTGATGACCGCTCCCGGCCATCCCTGACCGCTCGTCCCGCTCTGGAACGCCACCGTCCCGCCCTCCCGCGGTAACCTAAACGCGGGCCCGTCGTCCCTCCTCCTTGCCATTCCGGCCTGACCCGCCGGAATCGGCCCGATTCCGCCAAATCCGCATGGGCGTCCTGGCGGGTTTCCGGCTGCTCCGCGTCAATGGCCCCGCGGCCGCGGCGCGCGGTCCGTGCTGCACGCCTGTTGCAACTCACCTGGCATTCGAATGGCGGTGTGTCAGGGAGAGACGACAGGCATGGCATATCTGGGCATCCTCGGGAACGGATGGCGAAGGCAGGGCTACAGGGGACACAGCGGGAACGGGCTCTTGCGCGACGAAGGCGGCGCCATCGCCATCATCTTCGCCATCGTGCTGGTCCCTCTCATCGGCTTCGCCGGCGTTGCGATCGACAGCCTGCGCGCGCTCCGGGCCGCGGAAGTCGCTTCCAACGCGCTCGACGCCGCCGCGCTCGCCGCCGCCAAGGCGATGAACGAGCAGGATCTCGACGACGGCGAACTGCTCGAGGTTGCCCGCCGCTACTTCGAGGCCAACGCCCGCTCCTCCAGTGTCTCGCGCGAAGCGAATTTCTCCGGCCTCTCGCTCGACGCGGACCGCCGCCGCGGCGCCGTCACCCTGAGCGTGGATACGTCGATGCCGACCACCTTCGCCTCGATCCTGCATGTGGACCGGATCAGCTTCACCCGCTCCGCCACCGCGGTCTACGACCAGAACGACCTGGAACTCGGTCTCATGCTCGATGTCACCGGTTCCATGGCCGGGCGCAAGATTCGCGATCTGCGCGACGCCGCCGGCGATCTGGTGGATATCCTCATTCCCGAGCGCGGAGGCACCGCCTCCATCCGCGTCGGCGTGGCGCCTTACGCGGCGGCCGTCAATGCCGGCCGCTTCGCCGCGACCGTCACCGGCGGCGCCAGCCGCGACGGCTGCGTGATCGAGCGCGAGGGTGCGCACGCCTATGACGATGCCGTGCCCACCGGCCGGTCGCTTCTCGGCGCCTACCCTTCCCGCGACGTGCCGCGCAACGACAACTACGACTGCCCGCGCAGCGAGGTGCAGCCGCTCACCGGCGACCGCGGCACGCTGCACCGCGCCATCGGCCGCCTCGACGCCAGCGGCTTCACCGCCGGGCATCTGGGCGCCGCCTGGGCCTGGTATCTCGTCTCTCCCGAATGGGCCGGCATCTGGCCGGACGAAAGCGCGCCTTCGCCCTACGGCACCAGGCGTCTGATCAAGGCCGTGGTGCTGATGACCGACGGCGAATTCAACACCAGCTACCTCAATGGCCGCGCCAACCGCACCTCCGACGACCAGGCGCGCAACATCTGCGAGGAGATGAAGGCGAAGGACATCGTTGTCTTCACCGTTGGCTTCGACCTGCGCGAGGCAGGCGCCATCCGCACGCTCGAGAATTGCGCCTCATCGCCGAGGCATCATTATCTGGCCGCCGACGGCGCCGCCCTGCGCAGCGCCTTCATGGATATCGGCGTCAAGCTCACCAATCTGCGGCTGTCGGAGTAGCGCGGCCGCGGGCTGCAAAAAAACAGGGCGCGGGAAGTTGTCCCGCGCCCTTTCGATTCCGGACCGCTTGCCGGTTTTCAGTGCTTGTTCTGCCGGTTCTCGATCAGGTCGCTGACCACCGCAGGCTCCGCCAGCGTCGAGGTATCGCCGAGATTGGAGAAATCGTCCTCGGCGATCTTGCGCAGGATGCGGCGCATGATCTTGCCCGAACGGGTCTTGGGCAGGCCGGGCGCGAACTGGATCAGGTCCGGCGTGGCGATCGGCCCGATCTCCTTGCGCACCCATTTCTTCAGTTCGTCCTTCAGGCCGTCATCGGCCTTTTCGCCCGCCATCAGGGTGACGTAGCAATAGATGCCCTGCCCCTTGATGTTGTGCGGATAGCCGACCACGGCGGCCTCGGACACCTTGGGATGGGCGACGAGGGCGGACTCCACCTCGGCCGTGCCCATGCGGTGGCCCGACACGTTCAGCACGTCGTCCACGCGGCCGGTGATCCAGTAGTAGCCGTCCTCGTCGCGGCGGCAGCCGTCGCCGGTGAAATACTTGCCCTTGTAGGTGGAGAAATAGGTCTCCACGAAACGGTCGTGGTCGCCATAGACGGTGCGCATCTGCCCCGGCCAGGAATCGACGATGCACAGGTTGCCGGAGGCGGCGCCCTCCAGCTCCTTGCCTTCCGCGTCCACGAGCTGCGGCCTGACCCCGAAGAAGGGCCGCGTCGCCGAGCCCGGCTTGGTCGCGGTCGCGCCCGGCAGCGGCGTGATCATGATGCCGCCGGTCTCCGTCTGCCACCAGGTGTCCACGATCGGGCAGCGGTCGTCGCCGACCACGTGGTGGTACCACTCCCAGGCTTCCGGATTGATCGGCTCTCCCACCGTGCCCAGCAGCCGGATCGACTTGCGGGAATGCTTCTTCACCGGCTCCTCGCCCGCGCCCATGAGCGCGCGGATGGCGGTCGGCGCGGTGTAGAAGATATTGACCTTGTGCTTGTCGCAGACCTGCCAGAAACGGCCGACATCGGGATAGTTCGGCACCCCCTCGAACATCAGCGTGGTGGCGCCGTTGGCGAGCGGTCCATAGACAATGTAGCTGTGGCCCGTCACCCAGCCCACGTCCGCGGTGCACCAGTAGATGTCGCCGTCGTGATAGTCGAAGACGTATTGATGCGTCATCGCGGCGAAGACGAGGTAGCCGCCGGAGGTATGCAGCACGCCCTTCGGCTTGCCGGTCGAGCCGGAGGTGTAGAGGATGAACAGCGGGTCCTCGGCGCTGATCTCCGCGGGCGGGCAGTCGGCGGCGGCTTTCTCCGTCGCCTCGTGATACCACACGTCGCGTTCCGGCTTCATGTCCACCTTGCCGCCCGTGCGCTTGACCACCAGCACATGGTCGACCCTGGCTCCGGCCTTCTCGGCGATCTTGATCGCCTCGTCGGTATTGGACTTGAGCGGAATCTTGCGGCCGCCGCGCACGCCTTCGTCCGCGGTGATGACGAAATTGGATTTGCAGTCCTCGATGCGGCCGGCCAGCGCGTCCGGCGAGAAGCCCCCGAACACCACCGAATGCACCGCGCCGAGGCGCGCGCAGGCCAGCATGGCATAGGAGGCTTCGGGGATCATCGGCATGTAGATGGTGACCCGGTCGCCCTTCTTGACGCCCAGATCCTTCATGGCGTTGGCCAGCCTGCACACATGGCCGTGCAGTTCCTTGTAGGTGATCCTGGCGTCGTCCTTGGGGTCGTCCCCCTCCCAGATGATCGCCACCTGGTCGCCGCGCGTCTTCAGATGCCTGTCGATGCAATTGGCGCTGACGTTGAGCGTTCCGTCCTCATACCATTTGATGGAAACGTTCTTGTGGTCGTAGGAGCTGTTCTTGACCTTGGTGTAGGGCTTGATCCAGTCGATGCGCTTGCCGTGCTCGCCCCAGAAGCCATCCGGGTCGTCCACCGACTTCTTGTACATGGCAAGATATTTGTCGTTATCGACGTAGGCGCGCTTTTTCCACTCGCCAGGAACGTCATAGACCTTTTCGTCCGACATACCGTTTCCTCCCGGAAGACCTTTGGCTTTTCCCGCATTATGCAGAGCGGGATTTGGCCCTTCAACTGACCCTTGGTAGCACCATCATCGCGCAACCGCCCGCGCTGCGCCAATCCTTCTCGGTGTCGCGCCCGTATAGGATAGCCGGGATCAGGGGGCTTCGCGCCGTCTGACGGGCCTCCACGGCGCCAACCGCACCTCGCCTTCCGCCTCCCGCACGGCCAGCGGCTTCAGACGGCCTCCGGCGCAGGGTCCCTCGAAGCAGAAGCCGTCGTCGGCGCGGAAGCGGGCGCCATGGGTGGAACAGATGAGAACATCGCCGCTTGTGTCGAGGAACCGGTCCGGGAAAGTCTCCAGCGGCGTGCCCTTGTGCGGACAGCGATTGACGTATGCCAGGAGACGCCCTCGCCGCCGCAGCAGGATCACGCCCGGCCCCGGCGCCCCGGCGGGGAAGTCGAAGCCGCGCGCGCAGCCTTCGGGAATGTCCGCGCTCCGGCACAGGGCGTGGTCCTCGGCCCCGCCGTCCGCCATCACAGCACCACGATCCCGGAATGCTTGGCCTTCTCCTCTGGCTCCACATGAATAGTGATGGTGGCGCCGCCTATTTCCTCGCGGAGCGCCTGTTCGATGCGGTCGCAGATGTCGTGTGCATCGCTCACGCTCATCTTGCCGGGAACCACCAGATGGAAATCCACGAAGGTGGCGCGTCCCGCATGGCGCGTGCGCAGATCGTGAGCCTCGATGGCGCCATCCGCATGCCGCGAGATCAGTTCGCGGATGCGGTCCACTTCGTCCGCCGGCGGCGCGGAATCCATCAGCCCGCCCACCGAGTCCTTCACCAGCACCCAGCCCGACCACAGGATGTTGACGCCGACAATGGCGGCCAGCAGCGGATCGAGGATCGTCCAGCCGGTCCAGGCGGCGAGCGAAACACCGGCGAAAACGCCAACCGAGGAAACCACGTCCGTGAGCAGGTGCTTGCCGTCCGCGACCAGCGCAGGCGAGCGCCGCCTGCGCCCCGTTCGCAGCAGCACCCAGCACCAGGCGCCGTTGATCGCGGTCGCCAGCCCGTTGAGCGCCAGGCCCTCGACAGGCGCCTCGATTCCGCGCGGCGCCAGATACGCGCTCCACGCCTCGCGGAAGATGAGCAGCGCGGCGAGCACGATCAGCACGCCCTCCATGACCGAGGACAGGTACTCCGCCTTGTGATGGCCGTAGGGATGGTTCGCGTCCGCGGGCTTGGCGCTGTAGCTGATGGCGATGAAGGCGGCGACGGCGGCGGCGACGTTGACGATGCTCTCCAGCGCGTCGGAGAGCAGCGCCACGCTTCCCGTCACCCAGTAGGCGAGGTACTTCAGTCCGAGCACCGCGGCGCCGACAACGATCGAGCCGAAGGCTATGCGCTTGACGTCCTTCACCGCTTCCGCCGTTCTCCGGTCTGGCGCCTCAGACTCCCATGACCCCGATCACCGCGCCCATCACCAGCAGCACCAGCAGCCAGTGACCGCCGTCGATCAGCGTCAGCCTGGCGCCGAAGCCCTGGAAGGCATGGTTGGCCGCCATGGTCGTGGCCACGAATCCCGCCCACACGAAGGCGCCCGAGAGGATGCCGTTCATTACCGTGACCTGTCCCGGTCCCAGATGGCCGATGACGCCGGCCAGCACGAAGGCCATGACCAGCTCGCAGACGATCAGGACGGCCAGCGGCCGGTAGCCCGGCTGCGCCGGCTTGCCGGGCTCCTTGCCGAGCGCCCTGGTCCAGCTTTTGGCGAAGGCCATGTACCACGGCCAGCCCACCAGGAATCCGGCCGCCGCCGCCAGCACGATTGCCAGGTAGTTCATGCCCGCGAATGCCATTGCAGCCTCCCCGCTTTCAGGCCGTGGGCGGTGTCTTCAGGCCGCCCAGCTTGCACACGGCCTTCCACTCGGCCGCGGTTACCGGCTGCACCGAAAGCCGCGAGTTGTTCACCAGCACCATGTCCTTGAGCGCGGGTTCCGCCTTGCACCGGTCGAGCGTGACCGGCTCCGGCATGGCGCATACGGCTTCCACGTCCACGCATTCCCAGCGCTCGTCGTCGGTGGTGGAGTCCGGGTGCGCCGGGGCGATCACGCGCACAATGCCCACCACGCGCTTCTCGTCCACCGAATGATAGAAGAAGCCGAGGTCGCCGACCTTCATGGCGCGCATGTTGTTGCGTGCCTGGTAGTTGCGCACGCCCGACCACTCTTCGCCCGCCTTGCCCCGCGCCACCTGCTGTTCCCACGACCAGGAGCCGGGTTCGGATTTGAACAGCCAGTAGGCCACGTCAGCCCCCTTCCGGATTGTTCAGCACCCATTTCCACGGACGGATGTCCACCGACTGGAACAGGCCGGCCCTGGCATAGGGATCCTGCGACGCGATTTTCTTCGCGTCCTCCAGCGAGGAGGCCTCGATGATGACCAGGCTGCCGATGGGCGTCTCGCCGTCGCCGGCGATGAACGGTCCCCCGGCCTTCAGCCTGTCGCCAAGCCCCTTGAGAAACTCCAGATGCGCCGCGCGGGTATCCTGGCGGACGGCGAGCATGTCGGGTTTGTCGGTGCAGATCAGCGTGTAGAGCATGCGGGTCCCTTCCTTGCTTCGCGCCGGAGACTAGAGCATGAGTGCGCGGGGTGGGAACTGTCTTTGCGAAACGACGGCCAGTTGCAAAGGCCAACGATTCCGAAGTGGACCCGCCGCGGCAGAGGCGCGTCCTACATCTCCGCGCGGATGGGCCTTGCCAGCAGATTCTCGATCGCCGCGTCCACCGACAGGCGCCCCGCCACCACCGCGTCCACCGCCGTGCAGATGGGCAGGTCGAGGCCGCGCTCCCGGGCGATCGCCATGACCGCGGAGGCCGTGTGCACGCCCTCGCTCACCGAGCGCCGCGCGCCGAGCACCTCCTCCAGCGTCTTTCCCTCGCCGAGCGCCTGGCCGAGCGACATGTTGCGCGAGCGCGGGCTGCCGCAGGTGAGCACCAGGTCGCCCAGCCCGGAAAGCCCCACCATGGTCTCGAAGCGCGCGCCGAGCGCCTCGCCCACCTGGGTCATCTCGTAGAAGCCCCGCGTCACCAGCGCCGCATGCGCGTTGGCCCCGAGCCTGCGGCCGGTCACGATGCCGGCCGCGATGGCCAGCACGTTCTTGATCGCCCCGCCGATCTGCGCGCCGGTCACGTCGGGCGACCAGTAGGGCCGGAAGGTGCGGTGGCCCACCAGGCGCGACAGCCGCGACCCCAGGTCCTCGTCCGCGCAGGCGAGCGTCAGCGCCGCGGGCAACCCTCTGGCCACCTCGTCGGCGAAGCTGGGACCCGAAAGCACCGCGGGCACCGCCTGCGGCAGTGCCTCCGCCAGCACTTCGCTGAGGAGCTTGCGCGAGGACTGCTCGATGCCCTTGGCGCAGATCAGCACCGGCCGTTCGTCCGGCATGAGGCGGGACAGTTTTCCCGCGATGCGGCGCGTGTGCTGCGCCGGCGTCACCAGCAGCAGGGCGTCGCACACCGCCAGATCGGCGAGACGGTGTGTCGCCCTCAGGGATTTCTCGAGCGCGATGCCGGGCAGGAACACGCTGTTCTCGTGCGCGCTGTTGATCGCTTCCGCCGTCTCGGGCTCGAAGGCCCAGATCAGCACGTCGCGGCCCGCGCGCGCCACGGTCTGGCCGAGCGCCGTTCCCCAGGCGCCCGCGCCGGCCACGCCGATGGTGCGGAATTCCTCTGCCATGCTCCCTCCGGCTCAGGCCTTCACGCCCGCGCCCGCGGCTGGCGGGGCATCCGGGTCGAGCGGCCAGCGCGCCCGCGCCGCCACATCAAGCCCGTCCGTCCAGCCGCGTGCAAGCCTTTCCGCTCCGGCCCAGGCAATCATCGCCGCGTTGTCCGTGCACAGCGCGGGCGGCGGCAGGTGCAGCGCGCAGCCGCGCCGGGCGCACAGGGCCTCCAGCGCGCCGCGCAAGGCATGGTTCGCCGCCACGCCGCCCGCAACCACCAGGGGCGTTCCGGCGCCCGCTCGCGCGAGGTCCATGGCCGCCGACACCCGGTCCGTCACGGCCTGCGTGACCGCCTTCTCGAAGGAGGCGCACAGGTCCGCGACGTCTTTTTCCGAGAGCGGAGCCAGCGCCTGCGCCTGCCGCCGCAGCGCGGTCTTCAGGCCGGAAAAGGAGAAATGCGGCGTCGCCGATCCCATCAGCGGCCTTGGCAGGTCGAACCGCGCCGCATCGCCGCCGCGCGCCAGTCGCTCCACCTCAGGCCCGCCCGGATAGCCCAGCCCCAGCAGCTTCGCGGTCTTGTCGAAGGCCTCGCCGAGTGCGTCGTCCAGCGTGGTGCCGAGACGCCGGTAGCGCCCCACGTCTTCCACCTCGATGAGCTGGGTATGGCCGCCGGAGACCAGCAGCAGCAGATAGGGAGGCCGCAGCCCTTCCGTCAGGCCCACCGTGAGCGCGTGGCCCTCCAGGTGATTGACCGCGATCAGCGGCACCCCGGCCGCGGCCGCGATGGCCTTGCCCGCCGTGAGCCCGACCAGCAGCCCGCCGATCAGGCCCGGCCCCGCCGTGGCCGCGACCGCGTCGATGTCCTTGAGGGCAACGCCGGCCTCCTTCAGTGCCTCGCCGATCAGTGTGTCCACGAGCTGCACATGCGCGCGCGCGGCGATTTCGGGCACGATGCCACCATAGACCGCGTGCGCCGCCAGATCGGCGCGCACGAGGTTGGACAGGATTTCGCCGTGCCCGTCCCCGTGACGCACGATCACCGCCGCCGCGGTCTCGTCGCAACTCGTCTCGATACCGAGAACGGTGAGTGTCTTTGCGCTCTGGGCCAAGGGTGGCGGTCCTGTCCGGGGGCGTTGCGTCGGGCACGTCTTTCGGGGCAATAATGCGCCCCTTCGCCGTGCCCTAACACCCGGAGGCGTTCTCTTGCAATCCCGCCCCATATGCATCGGCACCCGTGGCAGCCCCCTGGCGCTGCGGCAGGCTGGCGAGTTGCGCGACCGCCTGGCTGCGGCGCACGGGCTGGACGAGGAAGCCTTCGAGATCACCGTCATCAGCACATCCGGCGACCGCATCACCGACCGGCCCCTGCGCGATGCGGGCGGCAAGGGCCTGTTCACCAAGGAGATCGAGGAAGCCCTGATCGACGGCCGCATCGATCTCGCCGTCCACTCCATGAAGGACGTTCCGACCGAGCTTCCCGCCGGCCTCGTGATCGCCGCCATGCTGCCGCGCGAGGATGTCCGCGACGCCTTCATCTCGCCGGCGGCCGCCAGCCTGAAGGAGTTGCCGAAGGGCGCCGTTGTCGGCACGGCCTCGCTGCGCCGCCAGGCGCAGGTGAAGCGGCTGCGCGGCGACATCATGGTCACTTCGCTGCGCGGCAATGTCGGTACGCGGCTGAAGAAGGTCGCCGAAGGCCGGATCGACGCCACCCTGCTCGCCGCCGCGGGCCTGCGGCGTCTCGGGCTCGAGGACCGCATCACCTCGCTGATCGAGACCGGCGACATGCTCCCCGCCGTCGCGCAGGGCGCCGTCGGCATGGAGATCCGCGAGGGCGACGCCCGCATCCGGGATCTGCTCGCGCCCGTCAGCGATGCCGGCACGGTCGCCCGCGTCGCCTGCGAGCGCGCCTTTCTCAAGGTGCTGGACGGTTCGTGCCGCACGCCGATCGCCGGCCTTGCGGAACTTGACGGAGGGCGCATCCGTTTCCGGGGCCAGATTCTCAGGCCGGACGGGTCGGAGGATTACACCGCGGCCCGCGAGGGGCCCGCCGGCGACGGCGAAGCTCTTGGCCGCGATGCCGCCGAGGAACTGAAACGCAAGGCGGGACCGGGCTTTTTCGAGGCCATGGGGTGAAGACCCTTCTCGTCACCCGCTCCCGGCCCGGCGCCGATGAACAGGCCGCAAAGCTGCGCGCGCTGGGCTTCGGCGGGCTGGTCGAGCCGCTGCTGCATATAGAGTATGTGTCCGCTCCGGAAATCTCCCTCGATGGCGCTCAGGGCCTCGTCGTGACCAGCGCCAATGCGTTGCGCGCGGTCGAGCTTCTGCCCGCGGACGCGGTGCCGCGCAGCCTGCCCCTCTACGCGGTCGGCGATGCCACCGCCGGCCATGCCCGGCGGCTGGGTTTCACCAGCGTCGTCGCTGGTCCCGGCGATGGCGAGGGTCTCGCCGCGCTCATCGTGGACGGGGTGAAGCCTGGCGCGGGTGCGCTGCTGCATCTGTGCGGCGAGCGCCTCGCCTTCGACATGGCGGCGGCCCTTGGCGCGCGCGGTTACGAGATGCGCGGCACGGTGGTCTACCGCGCCCATGACGCCGGGGCGCTTTCCAGGCGCGCCCGTGAGCATATCGCTACGGGCCGTCTGGCGGGTGCGCTGCTCATGTCCCCGGCCACGGCAGCCGTCTATGCCGGGGTTGTCGCGCGGGCCGGCCTCAGCGATGCGGCGCGGTCCATGCAATATTTCTGCCTGTCACGGAACGTCGCGGACCGGATCGCCGGTCTTGGTTTGCGCCATGTTAACGTGGCGGCAACGCCGAAAGAGGACGATCTGCTTGCCTTGGTCTCGGACCGGTTGGCAAACTGATTCGAGGCCGCACGGGACAAGGAAATTCATGTCCGCCAAAGACGACAAGAAATCCGCCGCCGCTTCCCCGTCCGCGGAGGACGGCGAGCGTCCGCGCCCGACCATCGAGCTGAGCGCGGACGACGTCACCGAAGTGACCGGGGAGAAGCCCGGCCCGGAGCCGGAGCCGGCCGCGGACGAAGCGGAGAACCCTGCGCAGGACGCCACCGCGGACGGGGAAGCGGCCGAAGAGACGTCCCGCCGCAAGGAACCGCCCCAGCGCACGCAGCCGTCCGAGGTGCGCGGCTTCGTCACCCATCTGGCCGCCGGCCTCATGGGCGGTGTCGCGGGCGTCGTCGCCGCCGGCATAGGCCTCGACAAGCTGCCCTTCGTGGGCGCGCCGCCGCCTCCGGCGGTGTCGCAGGACAGCGGCAGGCTGGCGGAGCTTGCGGCCCGCATCGAGAAGCTTGAACAAAAGCCTGACCCCGCCGCGCCCGATCTTTCCGCGCTCGAAAATCGCCTCGCCGGCATCGACGAGCGCATCGCCGCCCAGGTGAAGGCAGCCTCGGAAGAGGATGGCAAGCTCGCCTCCGCGCAGGCCGAGCAGGCCGAGCGCGTCGCCCGGCTGGACTCCGCGCTGAAGGCGCTCGGCGATGCTGCCAGGCAGGGTGGCGGGGAAGCGGTGGGGGCCGCCGCGGCGGTCGCGGCGCAGGTCGACGAGCTCACCGCGAAACTGGAATCCCGTGTCGACGCGCTGGAAGCGCAGGCAAAGGCTCCGCCCCCGGCCGATGCAAATCTGGAGGCGAGGCTCGGCAAGATCGAAAGCGCCGTTGCCGGGCTGGAGCAGAACGTGTCGCAGGCGGCGCAGAACGGCGCGGGCGCCGATCCCGCCGCCGTCGCCGCGCTGGACGAACGCATCGCCGCCGCCGAGAAGCGTCTGGATGCCTTCGCCGAGACGGCGAAAGCGGCCGGCGAGGCGCGAAGCGACGCGGCGCTCGCCGTGGCGCTGCCCGGCCTGCGCCGCGCCATGGAAAGCGGGCGTCCCTTCGAGACCGAGCTCGCTGCGCTCGAGACGCTGCTGCCGCCGGGAGCCGACATCGCCGCGCTCGAGGCCGGCGCGGCGGGCGGCGTGGCGAGCCTGAACGAGCTTCGCGCTGCACTGCCCGAGGCGCTGCGCAAGGCGGCCGGTGCCGCCGAGCCCGCATCCGATTCCCTCGTCTCGCAGCTCATGTCCGGGGCCCGCGACATCGTCAAGGTGCGCAAGGTGGGCGAAGGCGCGGGCGACGCCGCGGGCGAAAAGATGCGCAAGGCGATGGCGGGCGGCGACATCGCCGCCGCGCTCGCCGCGGCCCAGGCGCTTCCCGCCCCCGCGCGTGCCGCCATGCAGGGTTGGCTGGACAGGGCCGCCGCGCGCCTGGAGGCGGAGCGGTCCCTGGCCACGCTGGAACGCGCCGCCGCGGGCCTGCCCGCGCCGGCGGGCAACTGAGGCACGGGCGATGCTGCGTCTCATCCTCTTCCTCACGGTAATAGCGGCGCTCGGCCTCGGTCTTGCCCGCTTCGCCGAGCAGCCCGGCTCCCTCAACCTCACCTGGCTTGGCTACGAGGTGGAAACGAGCGTGCTGGCGGCGGCCTTCATGCTTGCCTTCGCCGTTCTCGCGGTCATGCTGGTGTGGTCGCTGTTGCGCTACCTGATCACCCGGCCTTCGGCCATCGCCCGCGGCGTCGCCCACCGCCGCGAGGTGAAGGGGCTCGATGCCCTGTCGCGAGGTCTCATCGCTGTCGGCGCGGGCGACCGCGCCGGCGCGGAGCAATACGCGGCGATTGCCCGGCGCACGCTGCCAAACCAGCCGCTCACCTCGCTGCTGCAGGCCCAGGCGGCGCAGCTTCGCGGCGACCGCGCCGCGGCCCGGCGCATCTTCGAGTCGCTGTCCGGCACCGAGGGTACGGAGCTGCTCGGCCTGCGCGGGCTCTATCTGGAGGCCCGCCACGAGAACGAGACCGAGGCGGCCCGGCAGTTCGCCGAGCGCGCCGTCGCCCGCAATCCCGATCTCGCCTGGAGCGTCAACGCGCTGTTCGACCTGCAATGCCGCACCGGCGACTGGGACGGCGCCCTGGAGACGCTGGAAGTGGCGCGCAGGCGCGGCCATGTGGACCGCGACACCGCCACCCGCCGCCGCGCCGTGCTGCTGACCGCCCAGGCCCAGGCCGCCGAGCAGCGGGACATAGACCGCGCCCGCGCGCTGGCGCTGGAGGCGCACAAGCTAGCCCCCGGCCTCGTGCCCGCCGCCGAGATCGCCGGCCGCCTGCTCGCCGCCCAGGGCAATTTCACCAAGGCCTCCAAGGTCCTCTCCCGCGCCTGGCAGGAAGAGCCGCACCCCGATCTCGCTCTGGCCTGGGCCCATATGCGCAGCGGCGAATCTCCCAAGGAGCGCCTCGCCCGCCTGCGCAAGCTGACCTCGCTCAAGATCGAGCATCCCGAGAGCGCCGTCGCCATCGGCCGCGCCGCCATCGAGGCCCGCGACTGGGAGGCGGCCCGCGAAGCGCTCGCGCCCCTGGTGGACGAACGGCCCTCCGCGCGCGTCTGCGCCCTCATGGCCCGCATCGAGGACGGCGAGGGGCATACCGGCCGCGCGCGGGAATGGATGGCGCGGGCCATGCGCGCCCCGCGCGATCCGGCCTGGATCGCGGACGGCGTCGCGTCCCGCCGCTGGGCGCCGGTCTCTCCCGTCACCGGCCAGCTCGACGCCTATGAATGGAAGCTGCCGCAGGAAACCCTCGAAGGCCCCTTCGACCGCTGGCTGCCGGAGGAAATGCCCGCCGCCAGGCCGCCCGCCGGTCCCGCCCCCGTCGCCGTGGTCGAAGAGGCCGCGCCCGCCATCGAAGCCCGGCCGGAGCCGGAACCCGTGACCCCGCCGCCGCCCTCGCCCGAGATCGCGCCCGGCCCCGAGGATCCCGACGATGCCGCGGCCCTGCCGGCCAGGCCCCGCCCAGCGCCCGCCGCGTCGCGGCCCGGGCCCGGCGGCCCTCCCGCCAGTTCCGGGGCGGAGCCGGGCGTTGTCATGCCCCGCGCCGCGCCCGACGATCCCGGCCCCGGCGGCGGCGTCATCGACGACGAGCGCACCGCCGAAAGCACGGCGTCCAACGGGCGGTAGGCAATCCATGAACAGGGGTAGCCCGGATGGAGCATAGCGAAATCCGGGGCGAACGCGGCCCCATGCTCACAACTCCCGCATCCCCCAGGCCACTGTGGTTTCGGGATTGCTCGCCTCTTCCTGTACTCGTCACCACCGGACTTGATCCGGTGGTCCATGCTGCGGACCGTCGGACCTCCGCCTTTGCGGCAAAGCCGCATGGGTTGCCGGGTCAGGCCCGGCAACGACGAAGAAAGGAGGCGGGGACTTGTCGAGGGCGCCCGTCCTCCCATCTTGCATTCGGCCCCGGCTGGCGCTATCCCGGTCGCCGAAGCCGCTTTAGCTCAGCTGGTAGAGCACATCATTCGTAATGATGGGGTCGCGTGTTCGAGTCACGCAAGCGGCACCACTTCCAAATTTTTCCAGTGCTACATGGTTGTGTGAATTATTCCGCCTCGTCGTCGGCCGAGAATGGGTCAATGACGGGCTTCTTCTCAGGCTTCGCACGGCGAGCGCGCAGGTCCGGCACAGTCCCGTAAACGAGCGTGCCCTTGTCAATTACAAATGTGACCGGAATTTTTGGATTGTTGATGTCTTTGCCCCCGTCTGCATGCCATTTTGATTCCCATCGCTTAAACAGGGGCTCAAGCTGTTTGGGCTCCATAGTGTGAATGCAGATAAGCTCAATTCCTCTGTACATCGCGAACACCCAACTCACCTGTCGATACTTTTTCAAGATCGCAGGGTTTAGATGGTGGTGTGTCGAAAAGCTTTTTGTGAGATCCAGATTTACCGATTTCAGCTCGAACTCGCGACCTGTCTCATCTTTCGCATCGTTACCCTCCCTTCCGGAGAGGACCGTCAGTCCCAAGGTCAGCACGACCTGCAGCAGCTTTCCTCCGTTATCTTGAAAAATATCTCCCACACCATGTTTAGTCGCGAGTGCCTGAAACTCTCGAATTGCAGGCATAAGCTCATCCATCTTTGCCTTGTCAGGGTGG
>JBFWSL010000003.1:0-39272 GCA_050248375.1 Hyphomicrobiales bacterium
CCGCCTCATCCGGCCGGTCGAGCGCCGCGCCATGGATGACCGGGATGAAATTGTCAGGCATCTCAGGCGGCGCTCGCCAGCGTCCCCTGCTTCACCCCGGCGATGCCGTAGCGCGCCGCGGCGGCATTGACGATACCGGCCATCAGCCACTCGTAGGTCCTGCCGGACAGGGTCGTGCAGATCGGCAGGTCCGAATGCTCCGGATGCAGGCCGGCGAGCGGGTTGGCCTCCAGGAAGTGCGGCTGGCCGGCCGCATCGCAGCGGAAATCGAGACGTGCCGCGTCCCGGCATTCGAGCGCGCGATAGGCGGCCAGTGCCGCAATGCCCACCGCCTTCGCCCCGGCGTCCGTGGCGAGTCTGTATTCCACGCGGGTCTCGCAGTTCTCCTTGTTGGAGAAGGAGTAGACGTCGTCCACGCCGTTGGGCTTCACCACGATCTCCACGACGCCGATCACCTGCGCCCTGGCGCCGTTGCCGACGATACCGACCGTGAACTCGCGCCCGGGCAGGAAGGATTCGACCAGCACCGGCTGCCCGAACTTCCTGATGAGCTTGCGGGCGAACTTCTCCAGCGCGGCCGCGTCCTGGACCCTGGACGCCGCCTCGCAGCCCTTGCCGGTGCCTTCGGCCAGCGGCTTGACGAACAGCGGATAGCCGAGTTCAAGCTGCCCGGCCTCGCGGGCGTTGTGCAGAACGGCGAAAGGCGCGGTGAGAATCCCCGCGTCGCGGACGATACGCTTGGCCACGGCCTTGTCGAGGGTGGCGGCGCAGGTCAGCGGATCGGAGAACACATACGCCTGGCCGAACAGCTCGCACAGGGCCGGCACCTGCGCCTCGCGCGAACGGCCTGACAGACCTTCCGCTATGGAGAACACCAGATCCCAGCGTGCGCCGGAGACCAGCCGCGCGGCAAGCTCGCGGCCATTGCCGACGCGCTCGACCGTGGCGCCCAGGCGCTCCAGCGCCGCGGCGATCTTGGCGATGGTGTCGGGCGTATCGAACTCGGCCACCGCCTCTTCCGAATACCCCTCGCCGAGATAGTCGTCGCGAAGGTCGTACACGAAACCGATACGCATCACAGGTGGCCTCCGTCCGCCGGGGCATCCGCCGGACCGGATTTGCCTGCGCCGGTCTTGTCTGCGCCAACCCAGCCGCCCGGATCGGGATAGCGGTAGACGCCGCCCTCGAAGTTGCGCAGCAGCAGGTCGTCGCCGTCACGGCCGACCACATAATCGGGCAGCAGCGGGATCTTGCCGCCACCGCCGGGTGCGTCGATCACATACTGGGGAACGGCGTAGCCGGTGGTGTGGCCGCGCAGACCCTCGATGATCTCGATGCCCCTGGAGACAGGCGTGCGGAAGTGGGCGGAGCCGGAGACCGGATCGCACTGGTAGAGGTAGTAGGGCTTCACACGGCGCATGAGCAGCCCGTGATAGAGCTTCTTCATGATATCGACATCGTCATTGATGCCCTTCAGCAGCACGGTCTGGCTGCCGAGCGGAACGCCGGCGTCGGCAAGCCGCGCCGTCGCCTCGGTGACCTCCGGGCTCAGGTCGGACGGATGCGTGAAATGGATGCTCATCCACAGCGGGTGATACTTCTTCAGCACCTTGGTCAGTCCGCGGGTGACGCGCATGGGCAGCACCACCGGCACCTTGGTGCCAAGGCGGATGAACTCCACATGCTTGATGGCCCGCAGGCGTCCGAGCAGGTAGTCGAGCTTCTCGTCGGCCAGCGTCAGCGGGTCGCCGCCCGAGATCAGCACGTCGCGAATTTCGGTGTGCGCCTCGATGTAGGCCAGCGCCTTCTCCCACTGGGACTTGTTGAACGCGTACTCGCCGCCCGGCTCGCCCACCATGCGTGAACGGGTGCAGTAGCGGCAGTAGGTCGAGCAGAAGCCGGTGGACAGAAACAGGACGCGGTCCGGGTATCGGTGAACGAGACCCTCGACGGCGGAATCGTGATCCTCGCCGAGCGGATCGTCCGCCTCGCCAGGGGTGCGCAGATACTCGTCGCCCACAGGAACATGGGTCCTGCGAAGCGGCTCCTGGGGATCGTTCAGCGACATCCGGGTCGCGTAGTAAGGGGTGATGCCAACCGGCAGCGAACCCTTGTGGCGGGTGATCGCTTCGCGTTCGCCGTCGGAAAGCGCGAAGATGCGCTCCAGCTCGGACAGGCTCTTGATGCGCTTGCGGAGCTGCCAGCGCCAGTCGTTCCACTCGGCCTGGGTGGCCTCGGGGAAGAACCGGCGGCGGAACGCCACCGCCTCGGCGCTCGCGGGGAAGCGCTCGGTGCGCGGCACGAGGCGCACCACGGGCGCTCCGCCCGTCAGGGCCGGTCCGGTTTCGCTGGAATTTCTGGTCAGGCTGTCAAGGAGAAGTGTCGTCGTCCGACGACCGGGAGGTTCGGCCGGGCGCGAAGGCGCCGCCTCACCCACAAGGGTCTGCCTCATCTGGGGCTAGAGTCTCCAAGCTGCGGGCAACCGTCGCGCGACCATCGCCGTTGCTGTCGTCCCTCCCGCGAGCCGCGCTTGATATGCGCTCTTGGAATAGCCAATCAAGAGGAAAATCGCAGGGACCAATCAATTTTTTTGTTGCGTTCGGACGCAGACAGGTTCCGGAGGCGGGTGAGTCCCCGAGGCCGGGGATATCCGGCCGGCCCCCGGGACTGGCTGGGGCGCCAGGATTCGAACCTGGGATCACGGGATCAAAACCCGTTGCCTTACCGCTTGGCCACGCCCCAATCCGCCGCATTTCACGCTGGCCCGCCGCCGGGGAAGCCCGGTGGCAGGCCGCAGCTTATAGGTTATGGGCAGGGCGGGAGCAACCCGGCCGGCTGGCTCCCGGCCCCCATATTTCCATCGTTTGGCCCCTTCCCGCATGCTAACTGTCAACCTGAAGGAAGCACGGGGACAATCCATGCCGGGCGGGATCGATCCAAGGCTGTTCATCGCCATGCTGTTCCTGGGCTGGATGGTCATCCTCAAGTGGTTCGGTGTTCTCTAGGGCCTCGCGCGCTTTGCTTGCGGCCACCGGATTGCGAGGCTATATAACGGGCCGCCAAAGCGGCATGGTCGCGGAGTGTAGCGCAGCCTGGTAGCGCACCTCGTTCGGGACGAGGGGGTCGCAGGTTCAAATCCTGCCACTCCGACCACCGCCGCGGCCCACGGCAAAGAAACCATCAACAATGACTGCATCCGTCACGCCCACGGCCGCAATCCCGGATATACTCGGCGCCCATGAGTACGGTTAACGCATCCGGCGGCGCGTCTTCGCAACTCGCCTTCAACCGGGAGATGAACTTCGAGTATGGCGTGGCCCAGCAACTCGTGCCGGGCGTGCGCCGCGTCGTGGCGAACAATCCCAGCCCGTTCACCTTCAAGGGCACCAATACCTACATCGTCGGCCGCGGCGAGGTGGCGGTCATCGATCCAGGTCCGGAGGACCAAGCTCATCTCGACGCCCTCATGGCGGCGCTGAAGGGCGAGCAGGTCACCCATATCCTGATCACCCATACCCATCTGGACCATACCGGCAACGTCGCCGCCCTGAAGGAACTGACGGGAGCCCGGATCTGCTCCTACGGCCCGGTGTCCGGCAAGCGCGGGGTGCGCACGTCGAGCCCGTCGGGAGAGGCTTTCGTGGACAAGGCCCTGGTTCCCGACCAGAAACTGGCGCAAGGCGACACCGTGCGCGGAGAGGGGTGGAGCCTAGAAGCGCTGCACACCCCGGGCCATGCTCCCGATCACCTGTGCTTCGCCTATGTGGGACGGCGGACGGTGTTCTCAGGCGACCATGTGATGGGCTGGAACACGACGGTGGTGGCGCCGCCGGAGGGCCGCATGGGCGACTACATCACCTCGCTGGAGCTGCTGCTGAACAGGAACGACAAGGTGTTCTTCCCGGGACATGGCGGCCGTATCGAACTGCCCCAACGGGTGGTGCGCGCCTATCTCATGCACAGGCGCTGGCGCGAGCAGGCCGTGCTCTCCTGCCTGGAGGACGGGATGACCTTCATTCCCCAAATCGTCTCCAGAATATATGAGGGTCTGCATCCCAGCCTGGCAGGCGCCGCGGCCTTGTCTGTTCTTGCGCATCTTGAGTACCTTGCGCAGAGGGGTCTTGTTGTCGCGAGTACATCTCCTCCCGCAATCGAGACAGCCTTTTCTCTTCCTCGGCCTTGAGCCGCTCGCGCTCCGCCCTCGCCTTGCGCGCCTTCTCCCGCTCGGCGGCGGCGCGCCTGGCCAGCGCCAGCTCCAGGGCTTCCTTTTCACCCTTCTCCAGACCGAAGCGGATTTCGTCGAACAGACTGGCGACCCGCCTGGCGTTGGCGCCGAAGTCGTGCTCGCCGTAGCGGGACGCCGAGCGCACGTCGATCAGGGTCTCACGGCCGTGCGGCGTCACGCGGATAGCCACGTCGTCCGGAAAGCCCATGACGAGCGTGCGGGCGACGGCCTCGATGCGGCCGGGCTCCGTGCCCGCGGGCTCCACGGCGCTGACGATGTGCCAGTGGAGCCGCTCGGCCGCCTGGCGCACCAGGTCGAAGGTCTGGTCGGCCGAGCGTTCCAGCGCAAGCGGCCGGACATCGGGATAGGCCTCCATCTGACGGCCCGCGAAGCGGTCCCGGGGATAATCGAGCGCGGCACCCTGATCCCGGCGATCGGGGGCAAGCACACGGAACTTCGGCGGATCGTCGACATTGGTGGTGATGTCATTGAGCTGGGGCCGGAACATAAGGTCCGGCAGAAACCAGGCCGGCCCGGCGAGCACCAGAAGGGCAATGACCGCGGCGGCGGCGGCGCGGTCCATGCCATCCACTCCGGTGCGCCAGACCTCCGCGGCAGCGGCAGCCGCGAGCAGCAGGGCGGCCACGGCGGCGGCGATCGACACGGCGAGCAGGTTGACAGCCACCGGGGTGGCGATCCAGCCGAAGCGATGCAGCACGACCGCGAGCAGGATCGCCTGGGCGGCGAACAGCGCGAAGCGGCGGCTCCACAGGGCGCGCCCGGAAATCCTCGAAAAACGGCGTGCCGTCCTGGCCTGCGAGGGGATCGTGGTCGTGCTCATAGGCTGACACCGCCTTATGGTCGCAATAGGACCCAAGGCGTAACGCGACCGCCTTTGCCTGTCCAGCCCGGGCCCTGCCCAGCCCGGGCCCTGTCCAGCCCGGGGCAGGCGGCGGTGCTGCGGCGATAGTCCCTCTTTGATGGCGCGAGCATTCTGGCTATACCGGCGCGGTTCCCCGCAGCCTTTCGGGCGCCCTTGCGCCCAGACCGGAGCCAGCCCGATGACCGCCCTGACCAACGCGCAGATGCGCGACGTCGAGACCCTTATCCATCCCTACACCAACCTCGACGCGCACCGCACGGCGGGTCCGCTGATCCTGGAGCGCGGCGAAGGCGTGCACGTCTGGGACAATACCGGCAAGCGCTATATCGAGGGCATGGCCGGGCTGTGGTGCACCGCGCTCGGCTACGGCAACAAGGAACTGATCGAGGCCGCGAAGGAACAGCTCGAGAAACTCTCCTTCACGCACATCTTCGGCGGCAAGTCGCACGATCCCGCCATAACGCTGGCGGAAATGGTGAAGGAGATCTCTCCTGCCCCGGCGTCCAAGGTGTTCTTCGCCGGCTCCGGCTCGGAAGCCAACGACACCCAGATCAAGCTCGCCTGGTATTACAACAACGCCCGCGGCAAGCCGGAGAAGAAGAAGATCATCTCTCGCCAGCGGGCCTATCATGGCGTGACGCTGGCGACGGCCAGCCTCACCGGCCTGCCCGCCAACCACCGCGACTTCGACCTGCCGCTGGAGCGCTTCATCCACACCGGCTCGCCGCACCACTATCATGACGCTGAGCCCGGCGAGAGCGAGGCGGAATTCTCCGAACGGCGCGCCCGCGAGTTGCAGGAAATGATCGAGCGCGAGGGGCCGGACACCATCGCCGCATTCATCGCCGAGCCGGTGATGGGCGCGGGCGGCGTGGTGGTGCCGCCGCAAGGCTATTTCGAGGCGGTGCAGAAGGTCCTCGACCAGTACGACATCCTGTTCATCGTGGACGAGGTGATCTGCGGCTTCGGGCGCACCGGCAACATGTTCGGCAGCGAGACGTTCAAGCTGAAGCCCGACACCATCTCCATGGCCAAGGCCATCACCTCGGCCTATGCGCCGCTCGGCGCGCTGACCGTGCCCGAGGAAATGTACCAGGCGATGCTGGACGAAAGCCGCAAGATCGGCGCCTTCGGCCACGGCTTCACCTATTCCGGCCATCCGCTGTGCACGGCCGTCGGCGTGAAGACGCTGGAGATCTACAAGCGCATCGACATCGTGGGAAAGGTACGCAAGGTCGCGCCGCTGTTCCAGAAGCGGCTGGAGGCGCTCGGCGGCCACCCGCTGGTGGGCGAGGCGCGCGGCATCGGATTGCTGGGGGCGCTCGAACTCGTGGCCGACAAGGGAGCGAAGAAGAATTTCGATCCCAAGCAGGGCGTCGGCGCCAAGGCCGGCTATTTCATCCAGGACGAGGGCCTGATCGTGCGCAGCATCTTCAACGACACGCTGACGCTGTGTCCGCCTCTGGTCATCTCCGAGGAGGAGATCACCGAGATGTTCGACGCGCTGGAACGCGGGCTGGACCGCACCGCGGTCTGGCTGAAGACGAACGGATAAGCGGACGAGGCGATGCGCCCGCCCGAATGACGATCCGGCCTAGCGCATCATCCGGCCAAGTGGAATCGCCTGCCCGACAGGATGATGCGCCAGGAAAAGTGGTATCCACTTTTCCGGATCATGCTCTTAGCGCACAACCGCGAGCTTTCCGTTCTCCAGGCCCATGACGAGCCAGGGGCGCTGGCCCCTCGCCGGCCTGACGGGCAGGATTTCCGTCACCACCGGCGACGGCAGGGCGATGCGCAGCGGTTCCGCCACGGCGCCGCCCGCAAGCGAAATGACACGCAGGGTCCTGCGGTCGGCGGAGGGAACGAGCAGGTCAGCGATGCCGTCGCTGTCAAAATCGCCGGCCACGCTCATCTGCAAGGCACGCGAACCGGCGGCATGGTTGGAGAAGCCGTTGAGCGCGCGCTTGAGCGTCAGCCTGCCGTCACGGTAGTCCCAGAACTCCAGCCTGCCGCCGATATGGGGCGTGACGACGATGGCAACCTCAAGACGTCCGTCGCCATCGAAGTCGGCGATGCCCGCCGGATTGAGCCAGCGGTTGGGCTGGCCGACGGGCGGCGTCTCGGCGACGATCTCAAGTCCGTGCAACCCGGTCAGCCTGGCGATGGCGAGCGCCGCGCCCTTGTGAACATAGCTGCGGACGACGATGACCTCGTCGGACTTGTCGCCGTCGAGATCGGCGATGCGGGGCTCCAGGTCCTCGAACACGGACTCCAGGTTCAGCGTGAGGGTGAAGCGCTTGCGCAGCTCGTTCTCGACGACCAGCGCCTCCGCCTCGATGGCGTCGCCCAGCACGCCATGGCCATAGCGCCTTGTCGGCTTCGCATACCAGGCCGCCCGGATGTCGTTGCGCCCGGTGGCAAGCCGCCCGTCCGGCAGCGCGTCCGGCGGCAGCGGCAGGATGTCAACGGGCTGGGTGATGGCTTGAGGGCAGATGCTTTCACCGCAGGTTTCCAGGCGGAACCACCTGCCGCCCTCAGCCTCCACCCGCACGGAGGCGAGATAATTCCTGTCGAGACCGAAGATCACGCGCTGGGGCGCGGCCGGCATGTCCACCAGTTCGACGCGCCAGTCCGCGGCCCTCGAGTCGCGGACGAGCAGGCCCACGACAAGGACAGCGAGCAGACCACGTATCAGGGATGCGGCCACGTCAGACGTGCTGGCCGCCGTTGATGTGCAGCTCGGCGCCGTTGACGTAGCTCGATTGCTCCGTGCACAGGAAGTAGATCGCCTTTGCCACCTCCTCGGGCTCGCCCAGGCGCCGCATGGGAATCTGCTCGCGCACGATCTTTTCCGTGCCCGGCGACAGGATCGACGTGTCGATCTCGCCGGGCGAGATGGCGTTGACGCGCACGCCATGGGGACCGAAGTCCGCCGCCATCTCGCGGGTCAGTCCGGCGAGCGCCGACTTCGACGTGGCATAGGCGGCGCCGGCGAAGGGATGCACGCGGCTGCCGGCGATGGAGGTGACGTTCACCACCGTGCCGTGAGCCTTGCGCAATTCGTCGAGCAGTCCGCGCGCCAGCATGATCGGCGCGAAGAAATTGACCCGGAAGACCCTGAGCCAGTCGTCCACGGAGGTCTCGATGGCGCCCAGCCGCGAACCGCCCTCGCCCTTGGGCGAGATGGCGGCGTTGTTCACCAGCGCATTGAGCCGGCCGCCCTGGTCCTTCAGGCGCTGCTTCATCTCCTTCACCGCCGCGTCGGTGTTGGCGGGGTCGGCGAGATCGACCTGGATGTGATCCTCCGGGCCCATCTCCCAGGGACAGTCCTCCGGGAAGGGATGCCGCGAGCAGGTGATGACGCGCCAGCCCGCGCTGGAGAAGCGCTTCACCGTGGCATGGCCGATGCCGCGGCTGGCGCCGGTCAGGATCAGGGTCTTGCGCTCTTCGTTGGGTATCTGCGTCATGAAAATGCCGGGGCGGTTGTCACGCGGGGTTGCTCAAGGATACAGGCGCTGGCGCGTCCAGTCTGCCGATTTATCCTTGCGGCGGAACACGATGCGGTCATGCAGACGGTACGGCCGGTCATGCCAGAACTCCATCTCCACCGGCTCCAGCCGGAAGCCCGACCAGTGGGGCGGCCGGGGCACCTCGCCCACGGCATATCTGGCGGTGAACTTGGCCACCGCCTTTTCCAGGGCGAAGCGGCTTTCCAGCGGGCGCGACTGGGACGAGGCCCAGGCGCCGATACGGCTGCCGCGCGGGCGCGAGGCGAAATATTCGTCCGCCTCCCCGGGACCTACCGGCGATACCGGTCCCCTCACCCGTATCTGGCGGCGCAGGGATTTCCAGTGGAAGACAAGCGCGGCCCTGGGATTGGCGGCGAGCTCATGGCCCTTGGCGCTCTCCAGATTGGTGTAGAAGACGAAGCCCGTCTCGTCCGCGCCCTTGAGCAGGACCATGCGGACGTTGGGCAGGCCGTCAGGGTCCACCGTGGCCAGCGCCATGGCGTTGGGATCGTTCGGCTCGTGCTCCGCGGCCTCCGCCATCCACTCCGCGAAGAGGGCGAAGGGCTCCCGGGCTTCCGCGAAATCCGCGGCCTGCGGCCCCTTGTAGAAATCCGATTCGCTCATGCCTTACCGGCCCGCCGCGCGCCGCCCCGGGCCCGAAAAGCCCGCTTCGGCGCGTCCATTTACTGTTTGCTCACCCTGATAGCGCAACATGGCTGGGTTAGATAGTACTCCGGCAGTGCCGGAATTCGTGTTTTTTGTGAACGGGTTGGTTATGCGTACGTTCATTCCGGCGCCGGTGCGCCCATACCTGCATTTTGCGGTTGCGCTCATGGTCCTGGCTTTCGCGCCCATTGCCGAGGCGCGCACGGAGCTTGCCACGCTCTCCTCGCTCCGGCCGGCCGCACCGGCCTCCATCGCCCCACAGGACCCCCGGGAAGACTCCGCGGTGGAAGAGCATCCCGGCGAGGACGAAGGTCCCATCAGCTTCCAGGAACTGAAGGCCAGGCTCAACGACGCCGACCGCATCACGGCACTGAATGCCCTGAAAATCGCGCTCGACGAAGTCGGCGACGGCGGCACCTTCACCTGGAGCAAGGCCCACCGGCAGCTCAAGGGCATCATCAAGCCCACATCCGCCTTCCGGGACGGGGACGGCCGGGTCTGCCGGCATGTCATCTATGCGCTCAGGCTGGCCGACTATACCAAGCAGATCGAAACCATAGCCTGCCGCCAGCCGGACGGCCGCTGGAAGCTGTAGCTGAGCCGGCGAAGTTAACCTGCACCGGCACGGGGGCTTTTCTCCCGCGCGCGGATGGTCTATTGCCAGCCCGGGCAGGGCCGCTGGACCCCGCCCGCCGATCGGTTACGATCATCCTTAACAAATCGACGGACAAGGGAAACGCCCATGGCGAGCGCAGGCAAACTGATGACCGGGAAACGGGGCCTCGTGATGGGCGTCGCCAACAACCGGTCAATTGCCTGGGGAATCACCAAGGCCTGCGTGGCCCAGGGCGCCGAGATCGCCCTGACCTACCAGGGAGACGCCCTGAAAAAACGCGTGGTGCCGCTGGCGCAGGAGATCGGCAGCAAGCTGGTGCTGCCCTGCGACGTGACCGATCCGGCCTCTATCGACGCGGTGTTCGGGGAACTCAAGAAAGCCTGGGGCAGCCTCGACTTCGTCGTGCATGCCATTGCGTTCTCCGACAAGGACCAGCTCGGCGGGCGCTACGTGGACACCACCGCGGAGAACTTCAACAAGACGCTGGCCATTTCCTGCTTCTCCTTCACCGCCATCGCCCAGCGCGCGGAGAAGATGATGCCGGATGGCGGCTCGCTGCTCACGCTGACCTATTACGGCGCCGAGAAGGTGATGCCGCACTACAATGTCATGGGCGTCGCAAAGGCGGCGCTGGAGGCGAGCGTGCGCTATCTCGCTGCCGACCTGGGCAAGCAGAACATCCGCGTCAACGCCATCTCGGCGGGTCCGATCAAGACGCTGGCGGCCTCGGGCATCAGCGACTTCCGCTATATCCTGAAGTGGAACGAATACAACTCGCCCATGCGCCGGACGGTGTCGATCGAGGACGTGGGCGGCGCCGGCATGTATCTCCTTTCCGACCTGTCGCGCGGCGTCACCGGCGAGGTGCATCACGTGGACTCCGGTTATCACGTGGTCGGCATGAAGAACGAGGACGCGCCGGATATCTCCGTCATCAAGGACGAATAGAGCCCTCCCCTTGCCTGTCATCTACCTGATCCGCCACGGCCAGACCGACTGGAACGCGGCCGAGCGCCTGCAGGGCCAGTCGGACACGCCGCTCAACGACAAGGGCCGCGCACAGGCCAAACGCAACGGCGAAGTGCTGCGCGGGCTGCTGGGCGACCCGGCCGCGTTCGACTACGTGTCGAGCCCGCTCATGCGCACGCGCCACACCATGGAGATCGTGCGCGGAGAACTCGGCCTGCCGGCGGAGGGATACCGCACCGAGCCGCGCATCATGGAGATCAACTTCGGCTCGTGGCAGGGCAGCACCTGGGACGAACTGCGGTCGAAGGACGCCGCCGTCATGGAGGCGCGCTTCGCCGACCCGTGGAACACGGTGGCGCCGGGCGCGGGCGGGGAGAGCTTCGCCATGGTGCAGGCGCGCACGCTGGAGTGGCTGGAGGAAATCGACCGCGACACGGTGGCGGTGGCCCATGGCGGCATCCACCGGGTGATCTGCGCGAAGCTTCAGAATCTGCCGGGCATCGAGGCGGCCCGGATGAAGGTGCGCCAGGACCGCATCCTGATCATCGATGCCGAGCGGAAGGTGAGCTGGGTCTAAGTCCGATACTACGTGGGCTTGAACGACCCATCATCCAGCCCACCCAACAACATGCCCGCATCTAGTGCCTGCGGGAACTCGTGCGCATCGATGATCTCTTGCAGCACCTTGCGCGCGGCCTCAAGAGCAATCGCGAGCGTCTTCGTCGCTGCTTTCAGCCTGACTTGTGCATTCGGATGGACGTACAACAGGCGTTTCAGCAGCTTCCGCTTGTCCCCTGTCCGTGACCGAAGTTCGTTCTCCACGTCCTGCATCCGGCCATAGAGCCGATTGAATTTCCCGATTTCGTCATTGAGCAGGGCTTCGTCTTGGGCCAGCGCGATCTCCGCGAAGCGCTCGACCAGTTGGCTGTCTGAAAGCTTGGTGATGTTGGCGGGCTTCATGGCTGCATAACTCCGGCTCTGATCAAGGCTTCAATACCGACCCTTTGGCGCACAGACCATTCTTGTCCCTTTAGATATTCTCGAGGAGATAGCCCGCCATACTTCTCGTTCCTCGTCATATACCACGCCGTGATCTCCCAGTGCTTCAGCGTCGGGATACGGACCAGGTTTTCGCGCCCGTCTATGGATGGGTCTGGCTACGTGAAAAAGCGCCTGACGAGTTCAGATCAGGGAGGCGGAAAGGTACCTTTGGGCAGCGTGCTGTTCTCGACCCACGAGATGGACTTCGGCAGCGCGCCGTCGGTCTCGATGAATTCCTTCACGGCCTTCCAGGCTTCCCTGAAGGGGATGAACAATCCTTCGGGCAACTGCGTGCCGTGCAGTGTCCGCACGTGCCTGCCGATCCTGCGCATGTCGCCTTTTGAACTGTACAGATCGTCATAGGGCCCGCCGATCTTCTCATACATGAGCAAGACCCCGAGTTCCGGATGGCCCCACATGTTCAGGTGCAGGTCAATGCGCCTCGCATCGGCGCGATCCAGATGCTCGGTGCCTTCCAAGCCTTCCGCCGAAAGACTCCAGCTATCGTTCCCGCCGTTGTAGGACCATTCCTGACCCTTGGGCGCGAGGAAGAATGGCTCAAGCTCGTGCAGATCCGGCCATCCAACCTGATCGTATTTGTCGAAATAAATCCACCGCCTCATTGGCGCCCCCGCTCTACCCATTCACCGTTATGAGTGGTTCGTCTGACACCACTTGGACTCACAAAAATAACAGTTGGATTGCCGAGTTCTCTAGTGAGCAAGGGAAGCACTTTTCTACAACTGCCGCACATCTCGCGATCGACATACACTTCCAATCTGCGGCCTGCCAGCGAGCCTCCGTTGATCTTTGCGGCTCTCAGCAACACCGTAGCCTCGGCGTGATAAAGTGCATCGTTAGGCCTTTCCCCCAAATTGCCTCTTTTCACGTGCGGATATTTCGCCGCCATTATTTCAACGACTCTCTGCGCCGCGGATTTATCTCCGGCCAAGTAGGTAGGCGCAGACGAGTTCACGCCGAAGACCGGAGCATTATTGATCGACGCGACCGCCACAGTGTCCCGGTCGCGTGGCCATACCTCCCGGCCGAACAGATCGCGTGCGTTGTTGGCGCCACGATAAGCGTCGATCAGTTCCCGGGCAGGTCTCCGCGCCAGTTCCGCGAGCCGTTGGGTTGCTTCCCTCGCCTCGGCTTCCCTGGCGCGGATGGCGCCTTCGATGGTCTCGAACGCGCTGGGTCTCGGCCGCCAGGATGGGTCAACTTCCCTGACACGATCGATTCGCGCTTCGGCGCGCGCGTTCGCCAAAGCGTAACGAGAGGCCTGCGCCGGCGTGGCGTCCAGGGCTCGCGGTCCCACGCGGACCTGAACCGTTCCACGCCCGCGCGGAGTGTTCTGCGCAAGACGCGAGCCCGGCTTTGCGAATATGTCCGGATTGGCGTCAGATAAGACTTCTCCGCCGCCACCACCCCCTCCTCCACTCGTCCATTGCCCGCCGCGGGGGTTGCCGGCGGGCACGCGGGGCTGATTGGGGTCGAAGCCGGCCTTGAGCGCTGCCGCCCGCAGGAGCAGCGCGCCGATACGGAAGCGCGTGGCAAGGAGCCGCGCCCGCTGGTTGCCAGTTCCCAGTGGTGTTCCCTGCTGCCTGTATCCCGTTTCCTGCACACCTGCCTCGCGCGTTGCTTTCACGCGCGATTATCGGGGCGCCCGGAAGGGCGGGGATAACTTTTCAGGGGAAATGGCGCCGGAAGGCTCCGCGGCAACGAAGCCGTAAACCCTTGGGATTACCCTTGTTTGACGCTGCTTGCGGGCTCCGATAGAAACCGGGCAGTTTTCAGGGAAAGCCCATGTCCCACAACACGTTCGGCCATCTGCTGCGCATCACCACCTGGGGCGAGAGCCACGGGGCCGCGATCGGCTGCGTGGTGGACGGCTGCCCCCCCGGCATCGAGCTGACGGAAGCCGACATCCAGCCCTTCCTCGACAAGCGCCGCCCGGGCCAGTCGCGCTACACCACCCAGCGGCAGGAAGCCGACCAGGTGAAGATCCTCTCCGGCGTGTTCACCGACGACAAGACGGGCAGGCAGGTGACGACGGGCACGCCCATCTCGCTGATGATCGAGAATACCGACCAGCGCTCCAAGGACTATTCGGAGATCAAGGAGAAGTACCGGCCCGGCCATGCCGACTTCACCTACATGGCCAAATACGGCATCCGCGACTATCGCGGCGGCGGGCGCTCCTCGGCGCGCGAGACGGCCATGCGCGTCGCCGCGGGCGCCATCGCGCGCAAGATCGTTCCGGGGCTCACCGTGCGCGGCGCGCTGGTGCAGATGGGCACGCAGCATATCGACCGGAAGAACTGGGACTGGGAGGAAGTGGAGCGCAATCCCTTCTTCTCCCCCGACCATGCCAGCGTGCAGGGCTTCGCCGCCTATCTCGACGGCATCCGCAAGGCGGGCTCGTCCTGCGGCGCGGTGATCGAGGTGGTGGCGGAAGGCGTGCCCGTCGGGCTCGGCGCGCCCCTCTACGGCAAGCTCGACCAGGACATCGCCTCGGCGCTGATGAGCATCAACGCGGTCAAGGGCGTGGAGATCGGCGCGGGCTTCGGCGCGGCCGCCCTCACCGGCGAGGAAAATTCCGACGAGATGCGGGCAGGCAAGAACGGCAAGCCCGAGTTCCTGTCCAACCACGCGGGCGGCATCCTCGGCGGCATCTCCACCGGGCAGCCGGTGGTGGCGCGCTTCGCGGTGAAGCCCACCTCCTCCATCCTCAACCCGCGCAGGACCATCGACTCCGATGGCAAGGAGACGGACATCGTCACCAAGGGGCGCCATGACCCCTGCGTCGGCATTCGCGCCGTCCCCATCGGCGAGGCGATGCTGGCGCTGGTCATCGCCGACCACTACCTGCTGCACCGCGGGCAGACGGGCAAGGGCTGAGGCCGATGACCGCGGGCGGACACCCGGACACGCAGCCCGGCAACGCCAGAACGCTCCTGCCCGGCGAACTCGGCTACCGCTTCAGCTACCGGCACGATGCCACGGTGCCGGACTTCCCCGACGACAGGCCGCTGATCGTGTTCGACGGCGTCTGCGTCATGTGTTCCGGCTTCGCGCAATTCGTCGCCGCGCGCGACCCGCAGGGACACTTCCGCTTCGCCACCGCGCAGTCGGAGATCGGCAAGGCGCTGTTCCGTCATTACGGGCTCGATCCGGACGACTTCGAGACCAACCTGCTGATCGAGGACGGCCATGCCTGGGGCCGCATGGAAGCCTTCGCCCGTATCATGGCGCGGCTCGGCTTTCCGTGGAGCCTGTCGCGGGTGGTGCTCGCGTTGCCGCGCGGTCCGCGCGACTGGCTCTACGAGCGTATCGCGCGCAACCGCTACAGGCTGTTCGGACGGCGGGAGACCTGCGTCCTTCCCTCCGCCTTCGGCAAGGACAGGTTCGTCGCGTGAGCGCCCGCACGCCCCTCTTCCACGCGGCATATGGCCGGATGCTGGAAACCCTGCCCGGCCCCATCCGGAGAATTCACGATGTCTCCGGCAGGCGCGAATGGAGCGGCCGCATATCGAGCCGGCATGGCGGCAGCCTGATCGCCCGGCTCCTCTGCCGCGCGGCGCGCTTCCCGCCCGCGGGCGAGGATGCACCCTTGCGCATGGTCATGCAGCGCACGAACAGGGGCGAGACCTGGACCCGCCATTTCTCGAGCCACCGCATGCGAACGCATCTCCGCCCCGGCAAGGCCAGGGGAACCATCGAGGAGACGCTGTGGCCGGTAACGGCCATCTCGACGATGAAGCCGGACGCGGACGGCGTCACCCAAGACCTGATCGCGCTGCGGGTCATGGGAGTGCCGCTGCCGGCTGTGCTGCGGCCGGCCTTCGCGGTAAGGGAGAGCGCCCAAGGCACGCGCTATCTTTTCTCGATCACCGTGCATCTGCCCTGGGGCGGACTGCTCGTCCACTATGACGGATGGCTCGAAACGGCGGAGGATTCCTAGGGTGGAAGACATCAAGGCGTTGTTCTTCGACGTATTCGGCACGGTGGTGGACTGGCGCGGCAGCATCGTCCGCGAGCTGACGCGGTTCGGCGAAACGAAAGGCGTGGAGGCCGACTGGGCGGAATTCGCCGACGCCTGGCGGGCGCTCTACCAGCCCTCGATGGAAGAGGTGCGCTCGGGCCACCGGCCATGGGTGAAGCTGGACCAGCTCCACCGGGAAAGCCTGATCACGCTGCTGGTGCGCTTCGGCATCCAGAGGCTGACGGAACAGGAGATCGAACAGGTAAACACCGCCTGGCACCGTCTCGATCCCTGGCCCGACTCCGTCGCGGGCATGGAACGCCTGCGCAGCAAGTACATCCTCTCCACCCTGTCGAACGGCAACATCGCCCTGCTGGTGAATATGGCCAGGCGCGCGGGGTTGCCCTGGGACGTGATCCTCGGCGCAGAAACGGCGCAGGCCTACAAGCCGCTGCCGGAATGCTATCTGCGCAACGCGGCCCTGCTGGGGCTGGAGCCCGAGCAGTGCATGCTGGTCGCCGCGCACAACGACGACCTGGCGGCGGCGCAGAAGCTTGGCTTCCACACCGCCTTCGTGTGCCGGCCCGGCGAGCATGGCCCGGCACAGACCAAGGACCTGAAGGCCACCGGCGACTGGGACATCGAGGCGCAGAGCTTCCTCGAACTGGCCAGCGACATGGAGTGCTGAAGGCTCCGGCGTTTCAGGCCAGCTTCATGTCCGCGAAGACGAAGCCGTCGCGCTCGGCGATTCCGCCCGGCTCAAGCGCGATGGGTGCGGCGAACATGGGGCCGGCATGGACGCAGGTGTGAAACTCGCCATTCTCGCCGCAGGGATCGACGCCCGCGGGCAGGTCGGCGAGAAACCGCCCGTCGAACACGCGCCCTGCAAACGACCTGTCGAGTTTCCCTGGGTCCACGCAGGTGACGCGGGCGCGCAGGCCGCCCTCGACCATGTCCCGGGCAAGCCTGTCCGTCGGAAGGCCCCAGACCGGGAAAATCGGCTCGATGCCGGTCCCCGCGAGGTTCCGCTCCCGGTAGGCGCGGATGTCCCCGAGGAACAGGTCGCCGAAGGCCATGGCCTCCACGCCGTCGCCTTTCGCCTTTTCCACGAAGGCGCCGAGACGGCGTTCATACTCCTCGTTGCTGCAGTGCCAGGGAATGGGGATGACATGGAGCGGCAGACCCGCGGCCCTCGCCTGCGCCTGTAGGATATCGCGGCGCACCGCATGCATGGCCACCCGGTCGAAGGCTTCGTTGACGGTGGTGAACAGGCCGGCGAGTTGCACGTTCCTGTCCTGCTTCAGCAGGTGCAGCGACCAGGCGGAGTCCTTGCCCGTGCTCCAGCTCAGCAGCGTTTTCATTCCCGTCGGTCCCGGCTGTCTGTATGGTCGAGAAAACGGAGGCAACAATGGCCCGCTACAAGAGCATTGTCATCCTCACGGGCGCGGGCCTGTCGGCGGAATCCGGCCTCTCCACCTTCCGCGACAAGGACGGCATCTGGGCCAAGCACGACTACCGCGAAGTGGCGACGCCGCGGGGCTTCTCGCGAAATCCGGCAAAGGTGCTGGAGTTCTACAACACGCGGCGCAAGGGCGCGGCGGGCGTGAAGCCCAACGCCGCCCACGAGGCGCTGGCCCGGCTCGAGCATGAATATCGCGGCGGCGTGCTGACGGTGACGCAGAACATCGACCCGCTGCACGAGATGGCGGGAAGCCGCAATCTCATCCACATGCATGGCGAGATCGCCAGATCGCTCTGCGCCCTGTGCGACGCACGGCATGACTGGCCGGCCGAGGCCGAGCTCACCACGGAGACACCCTGCCCGGGCTGCGGCGCTTGCGGAGGCATGCGGCCGGACGTGGTGTGGTTCGGCGAGATGCCCTATCACATGGACCGCATCTACGACGCGCTCTCCTCCTGCGACCTGTTCCTCTCCGTCGGCACCAGCGGGACGGTGTATCCGGCGGCCGGCTTCGTGGCGGAGGCCATCGCCTCGGGCGCCCATACGGTCGAACTCAACCTGGAGCCCTCCGAAGGCACGTCCCTCTTCCACGAGCGCATCCACGGGCCGGCGACGAAGATCGTGCCGGACTACGTTGCGGGCCTGCTCGGCCGGGCTAGCCTTTCGTGAACACGGCCACCGCCTCGACATGGGGCGACCAGAGGAACTGGTCCACGGGCTCCACTGTCCCCAGCCGGTAACCGCCATCGACCAGGATGCGCGCGTCCCGCGCCAGGGTCGCGGGATTGCAGGAGACGGCGGCGACCACGGGGACCCGCGACCTGGCCAGCATTTCCGCCTGCGCCTTGGCGCCGGCGCGGGGCGGGTCGAAGACGACGGCGTCGAAGCGGGACAGCTCACGCAGGGACAAGGGCTCGCGGAACAGGTCGCGGCGCTCGGTCCGGATGCGCCTGAGGCCCTTGCCGGATGCCGACGCCGCCTCGAGCGCATCCAGAAGATCCTTGTCCATCTCGACGGCCGTCACCTGAGCCCTGCGCGCGAGCGGCAGGGTAAAGGTGCCCGCGCCGCAGAACAGGTCCGCGACCTGCTTCGCGCCCTTGCAGGCGGCGAGCACACGGGCCACAAGCGCCGCCTCGGCCTCCGCGGCTGCCTGCACGAAGGCGCCCGGCGGCGGGACGGCCGCCGTTTCCCCGAAATACAGCCGTGGCGCATGGAGCTGCGACAGCAGTTCGCCGCCGACGGTGAGCCGGGCGATGCCGGCGCCGGATGCCTGGGCCGCGACGGCGGCGCGCGTGCGGTGGTCGCGCGGCTCCGGCACGCCGGCAATGAGGATATCGAGCCCCGTCGCCGTCTCCAGCACGGTGACGCGCGCTTCTCCCTTGCCTGAGAGCAGCAGCCCCAGCAGGTTCCGCAACGCGGGCAGAACGGCCACGATGGCGGGCCTGAGCACGGGGCATTCGGCGACATCGGCGAGTTCGGAGCCGTGGCGGCGGTGATAACCCAGGGCCACGCCGGAGTCCTGCCGCCTGCCGGTCAGCACGGCGCGGCGGCGGGTTCCGGGTGCGGCAGGCATGGCGGGCGCGACCTCCGGGCTGAGGCCGCGGGCAGCGAAGGCGCGGACCACCTGGCCGCGCTTCCACTCCAGATAGGCGGCGGTTCCCATGTGCTGGAGGGCGCAGCCGCCGCACTCCCCGAAGTGGCGGCAGGCGGGGGAGACCCGGTCCGGGCCCGGGCCGAGCACCTGGACCAACTGGCCCCGGTCCCCTTCCACCCTGGCCTCGACCCGTTCGCCGGGCAAGGTGAAGGGCACGTAGACGGTGCCGCCGTCCACGATCGCCTGGCCGTCGCCCTGCGCGCCGAGGGATGCGATGACGAGTTCAACCATCGCGCCGCGCCCCGAGCAGATATTCCCGGTTGCCGCCGCCGCCCTCGATGGGGGAAGGCACCAGGCCGGCCACGCTCCACCCGGGGCGCGACGAGACCCAGTCCCGGACCGACGCGAGGGCCCGGTCGCGCGCCGCCTCGTCGCGGACGATGCCACCCTTGCCTATGGCCTCGCGGCCGGCCTCGAACTGCGGCTTCACCAGCGCCACCAGCCAGGCGCCCGGCGCGGCGATCTCCAGCGCGGCCGGCAAAGCCTTGATCAGGCTTATAAAACTCAGGTCCGCGGTGATGCCGAGAATGGGACCGGCGACCATCGCCGTGGTCAGGCCGCGGGCGTCGGTCCGTTCCAGCGAAGTGACGCGGGGATCGCCCGCCAGGCCGGGGGCGAGCTGTCCCCTGCCGACATCGACGGCGGCCACATGCGCCGCGCCGCGGTCCAGCAGCACCTGGGTGAAGCCGCCGGTGGACGACCCCAGGTCGAGCATGCGCTGCCCTGCCGGGTCGAAGCCGAAGGCGTCGAGGGCGGCTTCCAGCTTGTCGCCTCCCCGGGAGACCCGGGCGGCCGCGCGGGGGTCCACGCTCAACCGCGACGCCTCCCCCACCATCGCGGCCGGCTTCGCCGCGATGACGCCATCGACCGTCACCAGTCCTCTGGTCACGAGGTCGCGCGCCTGCGCCCGGCTCCGGGCCAGCCCCCTTGTGACCAATAATTGGTCAAGCCGGTTTTTTTTGTAGATGGGCACCACAGGTTTTCATAGACTCGGCTCCGTTTGGATCATATGAGATTCGAACGGCAAGCGGCGCCGGGAGCGGACGGGCGCTGCCATTGGTCAACAAGCCTGCGAAGGCGCACCGCTCGGCGCGCGCGTTCGCGGAGGACTGCGTGAGCCACGCACCCACGGCTTATCTCTCTGACAAATGCGAAGTTCGGTTGCAAGACGTGGCGGATGAACGCTACGTCGTCGCACGCCAGGTCATCGCCCCCGGCGAGATCATCGCCGTGTGGAGCGGCCGTATCGTCTCCTCGGAGATGCTGCACGAACTTCCAGGCGATATCCGCCGGCACACGGTCCAGGTGGAGGAGAACCTCTACCAGGCCTCGCTGCACGCGCACGAACCGCCGGACTTCATCAATCACAGTTGCGATCCCAACGCAGGCATGAACGGCCAGATCACGGTGGTCTCCATGCGGACCATATTGCCCGGCGAGGAGATCACCATCGACTACGCCATGTGCGACGGCTCGTCCTACGACGAGTTCGAATGCGCATGCGGGACAGCCACCTGCCGCGGACGGGTGACCGGCGAAGACTGGCGCAATCCGTCCCTGTGGCTGCGCTACGCGGGCTACTTCTCGCCCTACCTGCAGCGGAGGATCGACGCCTTCCGCCGCCAGAGGGCGAGGCGCCGGGCGTCGCGCAGGCGGGTGGTGCAGACCGCGGAGAACCGGGCGGCGGGAAACGCGGTCTAGTTGGGAAAGCCGCCGAGCGCGGAATGATCCGGCCGCCGCAACGGCCCTCTCATCCCTCTTTTGACATATTTGTCCGGTGGCATGACCGGACCGGAGCCAATGCAATGATGCAGGTTCGAAGCTATCTGATGGCGAGCCCGATCGAGGGGATCGGCGTATTCGCAGGCGAGTCCATCGCCAAGGGAACTCTCGTCTGGGCGCTCAACCCCCGCTTCGACATTTTCGTGCGCGAGAGCGAGATGGACAGCCTGCCCCCCCACATGCGCGAGTATCTCGCGCGCTACAGCTACCCTCACCTCGAGGAGCCGGGCGTTGTCATTCTCGATTGCGACAACGGCAAGCACATGAACCACAGCGAAATGCCGAACACGGACTTCACCGCCTTCAGCCGCGGCATCGCCATCCGCGACATCGCGGAAGGCGAGGAGCTCACCTGCAACTACAGGGAATTCGATCCGGCCTTCAGCGGCTTCATGAACGACGTGCCGCTGAGCAACAGCGTCCGCGTCGGTCTTTCGCCGGCGCAGAAATAGGCTGGCCGGGCCAAGGGCACATCATTCATTCCAACAGCTTGCGCCACCCAGGCGCAGCCACCCCGGTTAAGCCATGCTGATCGTCAGGAATTTCGTCGGCCGAAGCCCGATCCAGGGCAACGGCGTCTTCGCGGGCGAGAACATCCGCCAGGGCACGGTCATCTGGAGGATCGATCCCCGCTTCGATATCGGCTTCGACATGCGGGACCTGGAGGCGCTGCCGGAAGCGGCCCGGGAGTTTCTGGAAACCTACTCCTATCCCTGGCTTGGCCGGGCGGGAAAGATGCTGCTGAACGTGGACAACTCCCGCTTCATGAACCACTGCGAGCATCCCAACACGGATTTCAGGCCCTTCGACTACGGCACCGCCATCCGCGACATCGCGGAGGGCGAGGAAATCACCTGCAACTACGGAGAATTCAACCCGGCGTTCAGCGGGGTCTTCAATGAAGCGCTGGCTGGCGGCGGCGACGCAGCCGGTCCCGACCCCCTTCCCAAGTAGCGTGTGCGGGCTCAGGCCCGGTCGCCGGTCTCCGCCAGCTTCTCGCGGCCCAGCGCCGCGAAAACGGTGGCCACGATACCGCGGGCATCCAAGCCCGCCCCGGCGTACATGGCCGCAGGCTTGTCCTGGTCGATGAAGCGGTCCGGCAGCACCATCGGGCGCACCTTCAGGCCGCGTTCGAGCAGGCCTTCGACGGCCAGGAACTGCAGCACATGGGAGCCGAAGCCGCCCACCGAGCCCTCCTCGATGGTGATCAGCACCTCATGCTCGGCGGCCAGCCGGCGGACGAGATCCTCGTCCAGCGGCTTGGCGAAACGGGCATCGGCCACGGTGGTGGAAAGGCCGTAGCCGGCAAGCTGGTCGGCGGCCGCGAGGCATTCTCCCAGCCGCGCGCCGAAGGAGAGCAGCGCGACGGACGCGCCCTCGCGCAATATGCGGCCCTTGCCGATCTCCAGGGGATGCGGCAGGTCCGGGATCGCCGCGCCGGTCCCTTCCCCGCGCGGATAGCGCACCGCGCTCGGCCGGTCGTCGATGGCCGCGCAGGTGGCGACCATGCTGGTCAGTTCTGCCTCGTCGGCGGCGGCCATGACCACGAATCCGGGCAGGCAGGAGAGATAGGCGACGTCGAAGGCGCCGGCATGGGTAGGCCCGTCGGCGCCGACCAGTCCGGCGCGGTCGATGGCGAAGCGGACCGGCAGACCCTGGATCGCCACGTCATGCACCACCTGGTCATAGGCGCGCTGCAGGAAGGTCGAATAGATGGTCGCGAAGGGCTTGTAGCCTTCCGCCGCGAGACCGGCGGCGAAGGTCACGGCATGCTGTTCGGCGATGCCGACATCGAAGCAGCGGTCCGGGAATTTCCGCGCGAACAGGTCGAGGCCGGTGCCAGACGGCATGGCGGCGGTGACGGCAACGATCCTGTCGTCCGTTTCCGCAAGCTTGCCGAGCGCGTTGGCGAACACCTTGGTGTAGGACGGCGCCTTGGGCGTGGACTTTTCCTGCGCGCCCGTCACCACGTCGAAGCGGGCAACGCCGTGATACTTGTCGTCCGACGCCTCGGCAGGGGCATAGCCCTTGCCCTTCTGGGTGACCACATGGACGAGGATCGGCCCCTCCTGCGCTCCCTTCACGTTGCGGAGTACGGGAAGCAGGTGGTCGAAATCGTGCCCGTCGATGGGGCCGACATAATAGAAGCCCAGTTCCTCGAACAGCGTGCCGCCGGTCCAGAAGCCGCGGGTGTATTCCTCGGCGCGGGCGGCGCGGCGTTCCCAGCTCTTGGGCAGCTTGCGCGCAAGCTGCTTGGCCCAGTTGCGGATATGGCGGTAGGTGCCACCCGACAGCAGCCGCGCCAGATAGGCGCTCATGGCGCCGACCGGCGGGGCGATCGACATGTCGTTGTCATTGAGAATGACGATAAGGCGGGAGTCCATGGCGCCGGCGTTGTTCATCGCCTCGTAGGCCATGCCGGCGCTCATGGCGCCGTCGCCGATGACGCAGACGACGTTATGCGGCTTGTGCGAGAGATCGCGGGCCACCGCCATGCCCAGGCCGGCGGAAATCGACGTGGACGAATGGGCCGCGCCGAAGGGGTCATACTCGCTCTCCGCGCGCTTGGTGAAGCCCGACAGGCCGCCACCCTGGCGGAGCGTGCGGATGCGGTCACGCCGTCCGGTCAGTATCTTGTGGGGGTAGCACTGGTGGCCGACGTCCCAGATCAGGCGGTCCGTGGGCGTATCGAAGACCTTGTGGATGGCCAGGGTAAGTTCCACGACGCCCAGCCCCGCGCCCAGATGCCCTCCGGTGACGGACACGGCGTCGATGGTCTCGCGGCGCAACTCTTCCGCGAGCTGGGGCAGATCCTCGTCCGGAATTTCCCGCAAATCCGCCGGGCTGTTGATCCTGTCCAGCAGAGGCGTGGTGTTCGAAATGGTCACCTAGTTGTCCGCAATTCCTGAAAAACGGCCACATCCGGCCCGTGGCCGCGCATTTGAGCGGAATGCATGACAAGTTGCAACCGGGGATTGGGCGGACCGGAAAGCCTGCTCCGGGCAGTCATCGGAGCTCCTTCTCGAACCAGTGATCGGGATAGGGATCGTCGTTGAAGGGCGGCACTTCGACATAGCCATTCTTGCGGTACAGGGCCTGCGCCTCGGTCAGCGCCTTGTTGGTGTCGAGGCGCAGCGTGCGAAAGCCCAGTTTTCGCGCGCAGTCCTCCAGCGCCTCGATCATGCGCTGGCCGATACCCAGGCCCCTCGCCTCCTCCGCGACCCAGACGCGCTTGATGTCGCCGATGCCCTCGCCGGTGCGCTTGAGGGCGCCGCAGCCGACCGGCTCTCCGGCGAGCCGTGCGATCAGGAAGACGCCATTCGGCGGCGCGAAATCACCAGGTCCCGCCGGCTGGGCGCGGGAGGGGTCGTAGCCCTGCTCGAAACGCCGGGCGATCTCCGCGATATAGGCGTCGAGACAACGCATGGCATCGGCGCTGCCGGCGGGCTCGGGCGCGATGTCCACTTCGCCCGCGCGTAGCAGCCGCTCGACCTCCGCCATGGCCGCGACAAGACGTTCGCGCTGGGTGCCGCGAAGGGGCTCCAGCAGCGCCAGCGCCGCGACGTCGGAACGGCGGTCGAGCTCCTTCAGCTCCCTGCGGCCGCGGGCGGTGAGCCGTGCGCGGCGCATGCGGGCGTCTCCGGCGCCGGCGACGGTCTCGATCAGGCCATCCGCCTCGAGCGACCGCAGCAGACGGCTCATATAGCCGGAATCGAGGCCGAGCCTGGCCCTCAGCTCGCGCACTTCCGCTCCCGACAGGCCGACCTCGAACATCAGGCGCGACTGGGCCAGCGGACGGGCGCGGCCGAGAAAGCGGTCGTCCAGGACACCGATCCTGCGGGTGACGGTGCGGTTGAAACGCCGGACCTGTTCGGTGGGCGGGATCATTATCTGACTTTAGTCAGATAACTACGCGTTCACAATCCGATTCCGCATATCGGGTTTAACAGGTTGTCAGATAACGCCTTTCTTTCTGAGCCCGGCGATGGCCGCGGCATCGAGGCCGCACAGGGCGGCAAGGATGGCATCGCTGTCCGCGCCGAGCAGCGGGCCCGGCGACTCAACCTTGCCGGGCGTTTCGGACAGCCGCGGCACCACGTTGGGCAGCGTCACCGGCCTGCCCTGCCAGTCGGGCACCTCGACCATGGTGCCGCGCGCTTGGACATGGGGATCGGCGAAGATGTCGGCGATGGTGTTGACCGGCGCGGCCGGCACCTCGAAGGCGAGGCATTTCTCCATGAGTTCATCACGGCCGAGACCGGCGACCAGTTCGGTGACCAGACGGTCCACCTCGGCATAGGCGGCGAGCCTGCGGTCGACCCGGCCATAAACGTCCGGCGCGGCCAGCTCCGGCCTGCCCATCATCTCGCAGAAGCGCTCGAACATGCGGTCGGAGGTGCAGGCGATGGCGAGCCATCTGCCGTCGCGGGTGCGGTAGTGGCCATGTGGCACGGCGTTGATGGTCTTCGTCCCCTCCCGCTCGCGCACGAAGCCGGTCTCGGCATAGGCCGGGGCCAGCTCGTCGAGCACGCGGAAGATGGATTCGTAGAGGCTCACATCCACGATCTGTCCGCGGCCGGTGCGGTCGCGGGCGCGCAGGGCCACCATGACCCCCAGCGCTCCGAACAGGCCGGTGATGTAATCCGCGAGCGAAGTGGAGCCCGGCGTCACCGGCGGACCGCCCGGCATGCCGGCCAGATGGACGAGGCCGCCGAAGGCATGCGCGATGCGCGCGAAGCCGGGCCGGTCGCGATAGGGACCGTCCTGGCCATAACCGGAGACGCGCAGCAGGACGAGGCCCGGATTGACCTGGTGCAGGACATCCCAGCCGAGCCCCCACCTTTCGAGGGTGCCCGGCCGGAAGTTCTCGCAGACCACGTCGGCCTTCGCCGCGAGCTTCTTGAAGATTTCCACGCCCTCGGGCTTGCGCAGGTCGAGGGTCAGCGAACGCTTGTTGCGCGCCTCGCTCTTCCAGGCGAGCGTGTCGCCGCCGTCCTTGCGGGTTCCATAGCGCCGCCAGGGATCGCCGCCGTCGGGACGCTCGATCTTGATGACCTCGGCGCCGAACTCGCTCAGCGCCGCGGCGGCGAAGGGCGCGGCGATGAAGGTGGCGATGTCGAGAACGCGGATGCCCCCGAGAGCGGGCGCGCCGCCCGCAGGCTCAGTCGGCGCCATCGAGCGGGACCGTGCCCGCGGGCCGGTTTTCGCCGTCGAGCCTGATCTTCTCCACCTTGGCCTCGGCGGACTTCAGCAGCTTGTCGCAATGGGCCCGCAGGGCCTCGCCGCGCTCGTAAATGGCAATGGATTCCTCGAGTTCGACCTTGCCGGCCTCGAGCTTGGCGACGATGGCCTCCAGCTCCCCGAGCGCCTGCTCGAAGGACATGGACGCGATGTCGCCGGATTTGGCGGGTGCCTTGCTCATGGGACTTCCCTAAAAGGGTTCGCCCGCCGGTTCAAGCGGCGGCTTCCATCAGCGCGCGGACATGCACGGCGACGGACTTGGACAGCCCCTCTAGATCGTAGCCGCCCTCCAGCATGGACACGACACGGCCCTCGCAATTCCGGTCGGCGCACTCCAGCAGCTTGAAGGTGGCCCAGTGGAAGTCTTCCTCGGTGAGTTCGAGGCCGCCCAGGGGATCGCGGCGATGGGCGTCGAATCCGGCCGAGATCAGGATGATATCGGGGCGGAAGGTATCGAGCGTGGGCAGGATGCGGGTGCGGAAAGCCTCGCGGAATTTCTCCCCGCCGTCGCCGGAGCGCAGCGGCGCGTTGAAGATGTTGCCGACGCCGCTCTCGTTGACCGCGCCGGTGCCGGGGAACAGCGGCATCTGGTGGGTGGAGGCGAAATACAGGTCCCTGTCCTCCCAGAACATGGCCTGGGTGCCGTTGCCGTGATGCACGTCGAAATCGACCACGGCGATACGCTCCGCCCCATGCCTGGCGCGGGCGTGCAGACCGGCGATGGCGATGCTGTTGAAGACGCAGAAGCCCATGGGCCGGGATTGCTCGGCGTGATGGCCGCAGGGGCGCACGCCGCAGAAGGCGTTCTTCTGTTCGCCGGTCATGACCGCGTCCACGGCGCGGATGCCCGAGCCGACGGCCCGCAGGGCCGCGTCCCAGCTCTTGGGCGACAGCACGGTGTCGGGATCGAGACGCACAAGCCCTTCCGTGGGCGTGGCTTCGCGAATGGCCTCGATGTACTCCGCCGGGTGGGCGCGGGCGATATCCTCCACATCGGCGAGCGGGGCTTCCTCGCGCACGAGATCGTTGAAGATCTCGTGGGAAAGCACCTTCTTGACCGCGCGCAGACGATCCGGCCGCTCGGGATGACCGTAACCGGTGTCGTGCTCGATGCAGATGTCGTGCGTCAGGTAGAGTGTCGGCATGCGGGGACGTTCCTCTTCGCCTTCTTGAGGTTAACCTACCCCCCGCGAGGCCGCTGTCACAATAGCCCCCTTGGCGGAACTCTATCCGGCCACGGAGCCAAGGGATGGAGGAATGACCCTAGCCCGCGATCTTGTCGCGCGCGGCGCTGGCAAGGAAGGCCGAGCGGGTGAGCCCGCGCGCCCGTGCCGCGGCATCCACCGCCTCCAGCAGGCCGGCGTCCATGGTGATGTTGATCCGCTGGCTGCGTCCGGCGTCGGCCAGCAGCGGCAGCATGGCCGCCAGCGCGCCACCGGCGACCTCTTCCGCCACGTCCGGGGCCGATCGCAAGGTGTCTGCCTTGGAAGGGGCGGGAACCGCACGGCCCGCCGACGCCTCGGCCTCCGCCCACAGGCGCATGGCCTCCGCACCCGCGCGCATGGCATCGGGTACGCTGCGGCCGGAAGCCGTGCAGCCGGGCAGGTCCGGCACCGTGACGTCATAGCCGCCTGCACGCGCATGCAGAAGGGCCATGTAGTATCGCATATCTTCCTCCTCGTTCCGTCCGGACAACAGGAGCAACTAGCGCCAGCCCGCTTGCCTGTAGATCGCGCGCACCAGGCCGGGCGACATATCCTTCACCGGGTGCGTCAGCACGATGGTGCCCTTCCGCGGGTGCTGGAACACGTGATGGTCGCCGGATACGCGGACGAGAACCCAGCCGTCCGCCTTCAGCCTGCGGATGATCTTGCGGCTGTTGCGTTCCATGCCCATCCCGCTCGTGTGTCTATATGTACACACCCATGAAAATAGCCGCAAGTATAATGTGTATTATTATGCGTATTCGCCGTGCCGCGGCAGCGCGCGGAACTCTATCCGGCCAGGGCGGGGTCGGCCGCGCCGAGCACGGATAGCGCGCCTTCGGTGACCGAACCGGCCAGTCCCCTCGCCTCGGTGCAATGGTGCTCCGCGAAATGGCGGGCCAGCGCGGTCATGCGGCCGGGGCCGCCTTCGCGGCTTTCCGCCAGCGCGCCACGGGCGAGATAGCAGCCGCCCGAGGCCACGCCGAACAGACGCAGATAGGGCGTGGCGCCTGCCAGGGCTGCCTGCGGATCGCCGGCGAGCGCCGTAAGCAGCCATGCGGTCGCCTCCTCCAAGGCGCCCACCGCCTCCTCCAGCCGCTCGGCGGTCCTGCCGAAGGCGGGCAGGTTCGAGGCTTTCACCTCGCCGGCGATGGCTCTCATCCCGGCGATGTGCCGGCGCACCGTCTCGCCCTGCTCCAGGGCCAGTTTGCGGGTGACCAGGTCGATGGCCTGGATGCCGTTGGTGCCCTCGTAGATCGGCGCGATGCGCGCGTCGCGCAGATGCTGGGCGGCGCCCGTCTCCTCGATGAAGCCCATGCCGCCATGGACCTGGATGCCCGTGGAAGCGACCTCGACGCCGATGTCGGTGGACCACGCCTTGGCCACCGGCGTGAGCAGGCTGCCGAGGGCATGGGCCCGCTTTCGACCCGCCTCATCGGGAAGCCGCTCGGCGAGATCGAGCGCGCGCGCGGTGGCGTAGCAGATGGCGCGGGCGGCGGCGGTCCTGGCCTGCATGGAGAGCAGCATGCGGCGCACGTCGGGATGCCTGACGATGGGCACGGGCCCGGCATCGCCGCCCAGATGCCCCTGCCTGCGCTCATGGGCGAAGGCGATGGCCTGCTGGGTCGCGCGCTCGGCGATGCCGACACCCTGGATGCCGACGGCGAGCCGGGCGCGGTTCATCATGGTGAACATGGCCGCGAGGCCGTGGTTCTTTTCTCCCACGAGCCAGCCGGTGGCACCGCCCCCGTCGCCCATCTGCATGACGCAGGTGGGGCTGGCGTGAATGCCGAGCTTGTGCTCCAGCGAGACGCATCTGATGTCGTTGCGCTCGCCGAGCGATCCGTCGGCCCTGACCAGGAACTTCGGCACCAGGAAAAGCGAAATGCCCTTCGTGCCCTCGGGCGCATCGGGCAGGCGGGCCAGGATCATGTGCACGATGTTGTCGGTGAGGTCGTGCTCGCCGTAGGTGATGAAGATCTTGGTGCCGGTGAGCTTGTAGCTGCCGTCTGGCTGGGGCACGGCCCGGGTCTTCAGCAGGCGCAGGTCCGAGCCCGCCTGCGGTTCGGTGAGCTGCATGGAGCCGGTCCATTCCCCGGAGACCATCTTCTCCAGATAGACGGCCTTGAGATCGTCGGAACCATGCAGCCCGAGCGCCTCGGCCGCGCCCTGGGTCAGCATGGGGTTGAGCGAGAAAGCCATGCTGGCCGACTGCCACATCTCGCAAACAGCCATCGACAGCATGATGGGCAGCCCCTGCCCGCCGAAGCTTTCGGGCAGTTGCAGGCTGCCCCAGCCGGCCTCCACCCATTGTTCGTAGACCTCGCGCCAGCCCTTCGGCAGCGCGACGGCGCCGTCCTTCAGCGCCGCGCCCTCAAGGTCGCCCTGCCGGTTCAGGGGGCCGATCCGCTCGCCGGCGAAGCGTCCCGCCTCATCGAGCACGGCATTCACCGTATCGGCATCCAGATCACCGAAGACGCCCTGCTCCAGCAGGTCCTGCATTCCCGCGATCTGGTTGAGCGTGAATGCGATGTCGCTCACGGGGGCGCGATAGGACATTTGACCTCCCAGAATGCGTCCTGAGCGTGGTTGACCGCTGCGACGCGCCGCGCAACAAGAACGCCTGTCAGCCGTCGTTTCCCGACGGCGAACCGGCACTCTAGAGCGGGATGGGGAAAAGTGGGAACCGGTTTTCCGCCCGCATCCCGCTCCAGCTTATCCAGGGCAAGACCTGCCCGGCACGAAAGCCTCAGCGATACCGGCCCCGGAGCGGCCAGACCTTGACCATATACTGCGCCACGACAGACGAGATCGCCCGCGCGGGGCGCAAGATCCGCGAAGGGGGACTGGTGGCCTTTCCCACCGAAACCGTCTACGGGCTGGGGGCCAATGCCCTCGACGGCATGGCGGTGGCCAGCCTCTACGAGGCCAAGGGACGGCCACGCTTCAACCCGCTGATCGTGCATGTGCCGGACGCGGGGGCGGCCAGACAGCTCGGCATCATGACGCCGCTGGCGGCACGGCTGACTGACGCCTTGTGGCCGGGGCCGCTGACGCTGGTGCTGGACAAGACGCCGGATTGCCCGGTGGCCGAACTCGCCACCGCGGGACTGGACAGCGTGGCGTTGCGCGTGCCCTCCCACCCCCTTGCCCGGGCCTTGCTCAAGGCGGCGGAATGCCCGGTCGCCGCGCCAAGCGCCAACCGGTCGGGCCATGTCAGCCCCACGGCCGCGCGGCATGTGGAGGACGACTTCGCGGGCGCCATCGACATTCTCGACGGCGGCGCCTGCCCGCTCGGCATGGAATCCACCATCGTCGATGCGCGTGGAGAGGCACCGGTGCTTCTGCGCGCCGGCGCGGTGACGCGGGAGGAGATCGTCAAAGCGTCGGGTATGGACGTGGGCGTATCCGGCGGCTCCGCCGCGCGCCCGTCCGCGCCAGGACAACTGGAAAGTCATTATGCTCCCAGAGCAAGACTGCGGCTGAACGCTACGGCGGCCATTACCGGCGAAGCGCTGCTCGCCTTCGGTCCGGCGCCGGAACATGACGGCCCGTCGATCAATCTGAGCCCGGCCGGCGACCTGCGGGAAGCGGCGGCGCGGCTGTTCTCGGCCCTGCGCGAACTGGACGGCTCGGGGGCCGGCACCATTGCGGTCATGCCCATACCCTGCTCCGGCCTCGGCGAAGCCATCAACGACCGGCTGGCGCGGGCCGCTGCCCCGCGTCCGGGCGGGCGCTAGCGCATCATCCGGCCGAGTGGACTCGCTTGGCCGGTAAGATGATGCGCCAGATCATAGCTTGAGCATGATCTTATCGGAAAAGCGGTATCCGCTTTTCCGGATCATGCCCTAGTAGCCGCACTGGCGGCAGATGTTGCTCCAGCAGTCCTTCATGCAGTCGCTGAACGCCTTGCGGCACCAGTATTCGTAACAATTGATGCGGTAGGAGTTGTAGCAATAGCGGCGGCAGTTCTCGCAGTCGCGCCTGCAATACGAGACCGGCTGCGCCTGTGAACGCGGCAGGGTCCGCACCAGCCCGCCGGAATGCGCCGGCATACTGGCGAGCGTCACCCCTTCGCCCGCCGAAGCGGGTCCGCCGGAGGGCGGCGAAAACAGCGCGACTGCGGAAACGACCGCGCACAGCGCGAACAGGAAGGCGCGGAAACGCGTCATGATATCGTCCTTTCCAATCCATCGCCCCGGTGCTTTACAGTAGCGCACGGCGGCAAGGCGTCAGGCAAGCCCGGACAATGGAGCCATGACTCGAATGACGAAACGGCCGGTAAACGGCCCGGTTCCCGGCGAGGTGCTGAACCGGCTGGCGGCTGTCGTCGGCGACGCCTACGCGATCCGCGATGCCGGCGCCATGGAGCCCTATCTGCGCGAGATGCGCGATATTTATGTCGGCCGCGCCGGGATGGTGCTGCGCCCGGCGAATACGGAGGAAGTCTCCGGCATCCTGAAGATCGCCAGCGAGACGGGCACGGCGATCGTTCCGCAGGGCGGCAACACGGGCCTGGTGGGCGGACAGATTCCCTTCGATACAGGCAACGAGGTGATCGTCAGCCTGACGCGCATGAACCGCATCCGCGAGACAGACGTCGCCGGCGAGACGATGACCGTGGAGGCCGGCGTCACCCTGCAGCAGGCGCGCGAGGCGGCGGAGGAAGCGGACAAGCTGTTTCCCCTGTCCCTGCCTTCGGAGGGCAGTTGCCAGATCGGCGGCAATCTCGCCACCAACGCGGGCGGCGCGGCGATGCTCGCCTACGGCAACGCGCGCGACATGGTCCTGGGCCTGGAGGTGGTTCTGGCCGACGGCCAGGTGTGGGACGGCCTCAGGGCGCTGCGCAAGGACAACACCGGCTATCACCTGAAGGACATCTTCATCGGCTCGGAAGGCACGCTGGGCATCATCACAGCGGCGGTGCTGAAGCTGTTCCCGCGTCCGCGCGAGCAGGCGACCGCCTTCGCGGGATTCCGCGACATCGCGCAATGCGCCGAGCTGTTCGCCATCGCACGCGGCCGCGCGGGCATGGAACTGACTTCGTTCGAGATATTGCCGCGCATCGGCATCGACATGGTGCTGAGGCATGGCGACAACGTGCGCGACCCGCTGGCGGAGGCTTTCCCCTGGTACGCGCTGATCGAAATCTCCGGGCACAAGGGCGGCGGCGAGGCCAGCGATGCCATGGAGGCCATACTGTCCGAGGCGCTGGAGCGCCAGGTGATCGCCGACGCGGCGCTGGCGGCGTCCCTCGCCCAGTCGCGAGACTTCTGGCGCATCCGCGAGCTGATGTCGGAGGTGCAGCGACTCGAAGGCGGCAGCATCAAGCATGACGTGTCGGTGCCGCTGTCGCGCATTCCGGAGTTCGTCACCCGGGCGAGCGAGCTGGCGGTGAAGCTGGTGCCGGGCTCCCGCCCCGTCCCCTTCGGCCATTTCGGCGACGGCAACGTACATTTCAACGTCAGCCAGGGGCCGGGCATGGACAAGGCGGAGTTCATGGCCCAGTGGGAGCGAGTGACGGGCGCGGTGCACGACCTGGTGACGGAGATGAACGGGTCCATCAGCGCCGAGCACGGCATCGGGCGCATGAAGCGCGACCTGATGGCCAGGACCAAGAGCCCGGTGGAGATGGACCTGCAGAGAAGGCTGAAGTCCGCCCTCGACCCCCGAGGCATCCTCAACCCCGACAAGGTGCTTGCACGCTGATACAAGCGGCGCGGGTAACAAATTGGCAACCAAACCGGCCGAAACTGGCCGAGTGGTGTTTCGGTGAGGCGTTGTCATGCAGAAGACGGGGGCCGTGCTCAGGGTGGTGGCCGGCAAGGACCATCCTCTCGACCGGGAAACGATCTCCCGCGGCTTCCGGCAGTCGATGATCGACCACCTGCGCGCCCACACCGCCGGCACGAATGTCAATCCGAAGACGCTGCTCGCCACCGATTACCTCAATCATTTCAATGAAATGATCATGCTGCTGGACATGCTGCCGGAGGCGCCGGCGGAGATCGCCGCGGACATCGGCAACTGGCGGCACAAGTCCTACGAGGAGCATTTCCACGAAACCGGCTTCCGGGACAAGTCGCTCGCCATCGCGGGATATCTTCACGCGCCGGAAGAAGTGCGCGAGGCCTTCGACGCGGCCATCGGACAGCTCGAGCAAGAGATGGTGAAGGTGCTCGGCCAGGTGACCGCCATCATGGCGGGCGGCGGCATCGACGGCCTCGTCCCGCTGTGCCCGGAGGCGGCGGCGCGCATGCGCGACCTGGTGGATGCGGCCGCGGCCATCGTCAACGGAAGCGACGCCTCTGTTCACCCCGGCGAGACGCACGATCAGCAGGCATGCGTGGACGCGCTGTTCGACTGACACCCGGCCCGGCCGGACGATGCGCCAGGCCATAGGCTTCAGCACGGCCTGACCGGAAAAGTGATATCCACTCCTCCGTATCCTGTTCTAGGCTGGCGCAGCGACCGCGAGCCGGACAGCCCTCATGCCTCCTGCCACCGATCCCGTTCCCCAGCGCCGGTTCGCCGCGAGCATCGCCGTGTTCCGTGACGGCCAGGTGCTGCTGGCGCAACGCTCCAAGGCAGGCACGCGCGGGCTGTGGAGCCTGCCCGGGGGGCATGTGGAGCCGGGCGAGACGCAGGAGCAGACGGCGCTCAGGGAACTGTCGGAGGAGACGGGCGTCTCGGGCAGGGTGATCGGCGTCACCTCGGTGATCGAGTTCGCGGTGAAAAGCGAGGTCAGCGAGATTCACTATGAGCTCACGTCGTTCTATGGCGAGTGGCTTTCCGGGGAGCCGGAAGCGCGGAGCGACTGCATGGGCGTCAAGTGGGCCGACCCGGAAGAACTCGTCGAGGCGGAGATGACGCCGGGCACCCCGGCGGTGATCCGCAAGGCGGCGCGCCTGCTGGCGGGGCGCTGACGCCCGCGGCTATGGCGGCTGGACCGATTTTGCGATACCTAACGGCCATGCAGATCCCTCGCATACCGTCCGGACGGCGGCTTCGGGCCACCCTCCTCGCCGCATTGCTGGCGGGCGCGCCGCTGGCGGCCATGGCGCAGGCGGCGGGCGACGACCGGCCCTATGACGCCAAGCTGATGCGGCTGTCGGAAATCCTCGGGGCCATCCACTATCTGCGCGAGCTCTGCGGCGCCGACGAAGGCCAGCTCTGGCGCGACCAGATGAAGGAACTGCTGCGTACCGAAGGCACCAGCGCCATCCGCCGGGCCAAGCTGGTGCAGGAGTTCAACAAGGGCTATCGCGGCTACCGCCGTACCTATCGCTCCTGCACGGAATCCGCGCAGACGGCGGTGGACCGCTTCATAGAGGAAGGCGCCAAGCTCTCCAACGTGATGGTCCGCGAGGGAAGCTGAGGGGTTAACCCTCCCCCTTAACGTTGCCTTCAGGTTATCGCCCCGCCCCGCGGAACCCGCATGCTAGAACCATCGCAGAACGGCTCCGGGACACCCGGTCGCGAGCCGGAACCGACACGGGGAGAAGGTCCGCGCAATGCAGGCCACGGACAGCTACGAGCAGGAAGGCAAGCGCGCCGCGCTCCGCTATATCCTGGATGCGTGGGAGGAAGCCCTGCATGACGGCCTGGAGCCGGAGATGCTGGCCAACGCCGCGCTTTTCGCCGCACTGAGCGACCTCATCGAGACCTACGGGGAGGAAGCGGTGGCCAAAATGACCGACCGGCTCTCGCGCCGTATCCATCACGGCGAATTCACCCTCAACCGCACCCGCCAGTAACCGTCTCAGCCGGACAGCCCGAGGCCACGGGCAAGATAGCGGGCGAGCAGGCCGGCGCCGAAGCCGGCGAGCACCACGCCCGCGACGCGGTTGATCAGTTGCAGCGTTGCCTCGTCGAGGCGGTGATGGATGCTCGCGACGATGCGCGACAGCGTCGCCCACCAGGCCAGGCTCCCGCACATGACGCCGGCGACGATGAAAGCCGCGTCCCAGTAGTCGTGGATGCCGCCCACCAGCGATCCGAGGCCGCCGAATATGGCGGCGGTGCCCAGCACGGCGCCGGGATTGGAGACGGTGAGCAGGAAGGTCTGCGGGATGGCCGCGGCATGGTGCCGGATGCCCCTCGCCGGGGGAGCGCTTCCGCGCGGACGGGTCAGGAACAGCCTGATGCCGAAGGCGATCAGGATCAGCCCGCCCACGAGCTGGATCATCGGCTTGTAGGCATTGATGAGCGCGGCGGTCGCGGTCATGCTGACGGCGGCGAAGGCGGCGATCAGCCCGTCGCCGGCGACCGCCCCGAGGCCGGCGGCGAGCCCGCCCCAGAAGCCCCGTTCCAGGGCGCGCTGGATGCACATGATGTTCACCGGGCCGACGGGGGCGGCGATGACGACGCCGATGACGCAGCCGGTCAGGAAGAAATGGGTGCCTTGAAGGACGATGTCGGCGCCGTTGGTCACTGCGTTGTTCCGGACCTTCCGGTTAGCGGGGTGTCACGAATGATGACTAGGCGAGAGCGCATGGGCTTGCCAGCGAAATTCGCGCGCATGTTCATGCGCATTTCGGCGGGTGTGTGGCTGGCCGCGCTGCTGGCAACAGGCGCCCCGCCGTCCGCGTCCTCCGCCGAGGGAAAGAAAGCCAACCCCGCGAAGCCGCCGGAAATCCTGATGCGGGACGCCGCCCTGCCCGCGCCGGTCGCGCGCATGCGCGATGCGATCCTGGAGGCCGCGCGCGGCGGCGACATCGAGGCCATGCGGCCCGTGCTGGAGTCCAACGAGCTGCGCCCGGTGGTCTCCTTCGGCGGCGGACAGGACGCCATCCGCTACTGGAAGGAGAATTCGGCCACGGGCGACGGGCGCGAGATCCTCGCCGCCATGATCGAGGTGCTGGAGATGCCGGCGGCGCATGTCCACGCGGGCGCGCCGGAAGAAATGTATGTGTGGCCCTATCTGGCGGAACTGGAGCTGGAGAAGCTGACGCCCGCCCAGCAGGTGGACCTCTACCGCCTGGTCACGCCGGAGACGGCAAAAACCATGAAGGACTTCGGCGGCTACATCCATTACCGCCTCGGCATCGGCAGGGACGGCACCTGGCACTTCTTCGTGGCGGGCGATTAGGACACGGAACCGCCACGGCTACGGTTCCGGGAAGGTGCCGGGAGGCAGGTCCTTGTTGGCGACCCAGGCTATGCTCCTGGGCAATCGGCCTTCGGTCTCGATGAATTCCTTCACGGCTTTCCAGGCGGGGATAAGTTCCCCAGGCTACTGGAGGGCTTGCGAATTTCAGATTCGACGGGAAGTCTTCCAGGACGTTAGCCGCGCTTTTGCAGCGCCTCCAGGAAGCGAACGGGCTGGCCATGCGCCTTGCCGAGGATTTCGCCTTCCCACATGACGCGGCGGCCACGGATCACCGTGCCGATGGGCCATCCCCTCACCTCCTGGCCGTCGAAGGGCGTCCAGCCGGCCCGGCTCGCCATCCGGGCATTCTCGATGGTGCGGCGGGCGCCGAGATCGACCACGGTGAAGTCGGCGTCGTAGCCGACCGCGATGCGGCCCTTCCCCGCGATGCCGAAGATACGCTGGGGGCCGTGGCTGGTCAGATCGACGAAGCGCTCGATGGAAAGCCTGCCCGCGTTCACCTGGTCCAGCATCACCGGCACCAGCGTCTGCACGCCGGGCATGCCCGAGGGCGAGGCCGGATAGGCCTTCGCCTTTTCCTCCAGCGTATGCGGCGCGTGGTCGGAGCCGAGCACGTCGACGATGCCTTGCGTGAGGCCGTGCCACAGGCCCGCCTGGTGGGCGGCGTCGCGCAGGGGCGGGTTCATCTGGGCGCGGGTGCCGAGCTTCGCGTAGGCCTTGCCGGCCTCGAGCGTCAGGTGCTGCGGGGTCGCCTCGACGCTCGCCACGTCCTTGTGCTGGCCCAGGAACGCCATCTCTTCCGCGGTGGATACATGCAGGATGTGGATGCGCCTGCCATGCCGGCGCGCGAGCCGGATCAGCCGTTCGGTGGACTGCATGGCGGCGGCGGCGTCGCGCCAGACGCTGTGCGTGGAGGGATCGTCCTCGCGGCGCTCGCCCTTGCGGGCCTCGAGCCGCGCCTCGTCCTCGGAATGAAAGGCGGCGCGGCGCGAGATGGCGGCGATGATACGCGACAGGTGCTCCTCGTCGTCCACCAGCAGGTCGCCGGTGGAGGAGCCCGCGAACACCTTGATGCCGGCGGAACCCGGCAGCTTCTCCAGCTCGGGGATCTGTTCGATATTCTCCCGCGTACCCCCGACATAGAAGGCGAAGTCGCAGAACATGCGGTCGGTGGCGCGCCCGACCTTGTCGGCCAGCGCCCCGGCCGTGGTGGTGACCGGCGAGGTGTTGGGCATCTCGAAGACGGCGGTGACGCCGCCCAGCACGGCCGCGCGGCTGCCGGTCTCCAGGTCCTCCTTGTGCTCGGCGCCCGGCTCGCGGAAATGCACCTGGCTGTCGATGACCCCGGGAAGCACATGCAGGCCGGTGACGTCCACGGATTCCGCGGCGTGGTCGCGCGAAATCGCGCCGATGGCCTCGATGCGGCCATCGCGGACGCCGATATCGGCCACATGGACGCCGTCATGGTTGACCACCGTGCCGCCGCGCAGCACCAGATCGAATTTATCCGCCACCTGAAGGCCTCCCGCGGCGCGAGGCTTGATGCGCGCCTGTCTGCCGGTTAACTCTCATCGCCCAGCAAAGGAGTAGCCGCCGACATGCCCGCCTGCAAGATCGCCGAACTGACCGACCGGTCCGTCCTCAGCGTGAGGGGGGCGGATGCGCACAAATTCCTGCAGGGCCTGGTCACCAGCGACGTGGACCGGGCCAAGGACGGCAAGGCCGTGCACGCGGCCCTGCTGGCGCCCCAGGGCAAGATCCTGTTCGATTTCTTCGTGGTGGGGCACGGGGACGGCTATCTGCTCGACTGTCCCCAGGCGCTCGCGGCCGACCTGGCCAGGCGGCTGACCTTCTACAAGCTGCGGGCCAAGGTGGAGATCGCGGACATGTCGGAAAGCCACAGGGTCTTCGCGCTGTGGGATGGCGAGGCAAAAACTCCCGACGGAGCCACAATCTTCGCCGATCCCCGGCTGGCGGAGATGGGCCAGCGGCTGATCGCACCGCCGGGGGCGGAGGCCTCGTGCGGCTGCGACATAGCGAGCGAGGCCGATTACCACGCCCGCCGCATCGCGCTGGGGGTGCCGGAGGGCGGCAAGGACTTCGCCTATGGCGACACCTTCCCGCACGAGGCCGACTACGACCAGCTCGGCGGCGTGGACTTCAGCAAGGGCTGCTATGTGGGCCAGGAAGTCGTCTCGCGCATGCAGCATCGCGGCACGGCGCGCAAGCGCGTGGTGCCCGTCACCGCCGCTGCGCCGGTCCCGGCGGGCGCCGATGTGCTGGCGGGCGACTTTCCCATCGGCAAGATAGGCTCCACGGCTGGCAACGCGGCGCTGGCCTTGCTGCGGCTCGACCGGGCGGCGGACGCCATCGCGGGAGGCAAGCCGCTGAGCGCGGGCGGGGTTGAGATCACCCTGCGCAAGCCCGCATGGGCCTCCTTCGACATGCCCGGCGAAGGAAATTGATCATGGCCGGCGAGCGCTGTCCCTGGGCGGGAACCGAACCGATCTACGTCGCCTATCACGACGAGGAATGGGGCGTGCCGAAAACGGACGACGTGGCGCTCTACGAGAAGCTGGTGCTGGAGGGATTCCAGTCCGGGCTCTCCTGGATCACAATCCTCAGGAAGCGCGAGAATTTCCGCAAGGCCTTTCGCGGCTTCGATCCCCGGAAGGTGGCGCGCTTCGGCGACAAGGACATCGCGCGGCTGCTCGGCGACGCGGGCATCGTGCGCCACCGGGGCAAGATCGAGGCGGCCATCGCCAATGCACGCGCCTGCCTGGAGCTGCAGGAGACGACGAGCCTCGCCGCCTTCCTGTGGGACTTCGTGGACGGCAGGCCGGTGCAGAACCAGGTGCGGTCCATGAAGGACATCGCCGCCTCCACGCCGGTGAGCAAGGATATCGCCAAGGCGCTCAA
>JBFWSL010000004.1:0-37964 GCA_050248375.1 Hyphomicrobiales bacterium
TGAAGCCGCATGGCGGCTCGCAGGCGATCTGGATCGACTGGGAGCAGAATGTGCTGACCGGCGCGTCGGATCCCCGCAAGGACGGCTGCGCCATCGGCTATTGAGCGGCGCCCGCGGCCGTCGTCCGCATGTCTCTGGAACTCCCTGGAATCATGTGGCTTCAAGCGCTTCGATGTCGGGCGCCAGCATCTGGCCGAAGGCGTCGTGGATCCAGCCGGATTCGGGTTTGAAGGCCGCTGCGCGGGGTGCGGGGAAGTGCCGTTCCAGATAGGCTCTGGCAACCAGCGCCTTGCGGCCGCCGCTGTCCCGCGCCGCCTGCTCGACGAGCAGCCCGAGGGCCAGCGTCTCCGCCAGCAGGGCCATGAAGCGCCGGGCATGGCGGCGGGCCTGCTTCGCGTCCTCCAGCCGCTCGGCCGCCTCCCGGCACATGCCGAGCGCGTCGCGCAGGCCGGTGGCGAGCTGCTCCAGCGAACCGGCGGCCTTCGAGGCGATGTCGTCGATGCGGGCCGAGAAGAGCGCGAAGCCGCCATAACGCGGATCGATGAGGCGCAGCACCTCCAGCGCCTGGATGTTGGCAGGGCCTTCCCACACGGTCAGCACCTGCGCGTCGCGAAGCAGGCGCGGCGTCACCCAGTCGTAGGTGTAACCATTGCCGCCGATGAGTTCGATGGCCTTGCGGCAGGCCATGTTGGCGTTCTCAGCGGTCTGGTACTTGGCGAGCGACGTGACGAGGCGCAGCCATGAGCGCCCCGCGCCCGCGTCACCGACCGGCAGGGCGGCGGCCGTATCGAAGGCATGGGCCGCCTCGAAGGCGAGCGCCAGGTCGGCCTCGCGTTCCACCAGCATGGCGACGATCTCGTCCTGCACCATGGGATAGTTGAGAATGATATCGCCGAAGGCGCGGCGGTTGGCGGCGAAGCACAGCGCCTCGAGGAAGGCGCGGCGTTGCAGCGCGACGGCGCTCATGGCGTTGTGGATGCGCGACACGAGCAGCGCTTCCATCATCAGGCGGAAGCCGTCGGGCGGCGGCGCCACCTGCATCGCCCAGGTGCCGGCGAGGTCCACTTCGCCGGTAGCCACGCCGACGGTGCCGAGCTTGTCCTTCAGCCGCCGTATGCGCATGGGATTGGCGGAGCCATCCGGCAACGTGGCGGGCACGAGGTAGAGCCCCAGTCCCTGGCTGCCTTCCGGCGCGCCCTCGGGTCTGGCGGTGGCGATGGCGATGCCCCCGTTGACGTTGCTGGTGAACCATTTGAGGCCGGTCAGACGGACATGATCGCCGTCCTTCTTCGCGGCCGTTGTCGTGGCGCCGATGTCGCTGCCGCCATGCAGCTCGGTAGCCCAGGTGCCGGCCGAAAGCGCCTCTCCGTCCATGCGCGTGAGAGAGTGGAGATAGCGCTTGCGCACGCCGTCCGGAGCGAAGCGGGCAAGCACATGGGCGACCGCATGGGTCATGGTCGCGGGACAATGCAGCGACACGTCCGACTGCGAGGTCAGGTAGCCCATGGCGAAGGTGACGATGTAGGGGGCGGGATTCTCGACATGGTTGAGGCCGACGATGCCGCGCCGGTAGATCTCGCGGGAGGCCTCGTCCCACAGCGGATTGGTCGCCACCCGGTTGATGAGACTGCCGTGGCGGTCGTAGGGAACGAGGCGTGGCGGCGCGTGGCGGTCGGTGTAGGCGGCTTCGTCGTCGAGGGGGCCGCCCGCCCAGGCGCCGAAGTCATGCAGAACCTTTCGCCAGCGCTTCAGGGCCTTGGCGTCGAGACCGTGCAGCACCGCATGCAGGTCGCGGTCGATTTCGAAGAAGTTCAGGCCATGGGGCCGTTCGGGCGTGGCCATTTCCGCCTCGCTTTCCGCGCCGGCGCACCATACGGCGCCCGCGGAAACACGAGTCTAGAGCATGATCCGGAAAAGTGGATACCGCTTTTCCGATAAGATCATGCTCAAGCTATTGACCTGGCGCATCATCTTACCGGCCAAGCGATTCCATTTGGCCGGATGATGCGCTAGTGGAGGACGCGTCCCCCATAAAGTGGGAGGGGACGCAAAAGCATGCCACGGGTTTACGGCACGAACTGGCGGGGTACTGTGCCAGCCGGTTGAAAACAGGGAACACCTGCCGATGATCCTGAAGGCGGCGATACCCGCTGTTGTGGCCCTGCTGGCGATGCCGGGGGCGCCGGCGGGCGCGCAGACGCCGGCGGGAGATTGCCTGAAGTCCGTGCCGGCGGGCGTGCGGATGGTCTGCGAGACGCCGGAGCTCACGGAACTGCACAACCGGCTGACCATGACCATGGCGCGCGCCTCGGCCCGGGCCGGACCCAACGAGCGCAAGGCGCTGGCCCGGGCGCATCGGGACTGGCTGGCCAGCCGGGACGCCTGCGCGGGCTCGGCGCAGAAGAAGCGTTGCCTGGAGGATGCCTACAGCTCGCGAATCGTCTCGCTGGAGCTGTCCTCGGGCCTCGCCGACTCAAAGGGCCCGTTTCCGTTCACATGCGGTGTCGGACAGACCGCGTGGGTGACATTCGGTGCGACATATATACCGTCGGCGCGGATGCAGAGTTCGGATTACGACCTGATTCTGTTCGCCCGCGCGGATGCGGAAGAGCGCGCCGCCGGGGACGAAATAATATTTGAAAACAATGAGTTCAGGTTGCTCACTGTGGCCGGGAAGCTGTTGCTCTCAGGCAACGACGGAGAACTTTGGTGCGACATCGGACATTAACTGTGTCACTGCTACGTTTCCCCGGCCAATACGAAGATGCTAATCTTCGCAACAACGACAGGGGTGGCGCGCAACTGCGCTTTTCTCGCCCGACCTTTGCCGCCGCGAGTGCATCCGCAGCGCGTCGGCACCTCCGAGGCGGGCAACCGGCCGCGTGGCTCCCCGAACAAGAAGCAAACGCAGGAACGAAGGCATCATCTCGCCGAGGGCCGTTCCCGCAAAACCACGTGGGCGTTCATTGAGTCAGAAATACTGCATCATAGGTGCCGGGGCCTCCGGCCTCGCGGCGGCGAAGGTCTTTGCCGAGCGCGGAATTCCGTTCGACTGCCTCGAGCGGGAAAAGGAAGTCGGTGGCCTGTGGAACAGCGCGACGCCCTCCGGCGTGGTCTACGAGACCTGCCACATGCTGTCCTCGCGCGAATTCTCCGGCTACACGGACTTTCCCATGCCGGAAGACCTGCCCGTCTTTCCGAGCCATAAGGAGGCGCTGGCCTACCTGAAGTCCTATGCCGGGAATTTCGGCCTCGAACGCTATATCGAGCTGGGACGCAAGGTCCTGCATATCGGGAAGGCGGACGACGGCTGGTCGGTGCAGGTGGAAGGCGAGCAGAGCCCGCGCCGCTACAAGGGTGTGGTGATCGCCAACGGGCATCACTGCGAGCCGCGCTGGCCGGAAATCCCGGGCCGCTTCGCCGGCGAATACATCCATTCCCGCGATTACCGTTCACCCAGGCAGCTTGAAGGCAAGCGCGTTCTGGTCATCGGCGGCGGCAACTCGGGCTGCGACATCGCCATCGACGCGGCGCACCATGCCGTCTCGTCGGCGGTCAGCCTGCGGCGCGGATACTGGTTCGTGCCCAAGTTCATGTTCGGCCAGCCCATCGACGACGTCTACGACTTCGTGGAAAAATTCCGCATGCCGCGCGCTGTGCGGCAGTTCATGTACGGCCTCTCGCAATGGCTGTTCACGGGCCCTGCGGAGCGCTTCGGCTTGCCCAAGCCGGAGAAGGGCATTCTCTCCAGTCACGCGACGATCACCACCGAGTTCCCGCACATGGTCGCGCATGGCCGCATCAAGGCCATGCCGGACATCGAGCGTTTCGAGGACAGCAAGGTCATCTTCAAGGACGGCCGCGAGATGGCCGTGGACATGGTCGTCTGCGCGACCGGGTTCCGGCTCGGCATACCGTTCCTGGACCGCGCCGAACTGTTCACGGAAGGCAACTGGCCGAACCTGTACGCGCAGGCCTTTCATGCGGACAGGGACGACCTGTTCTTCGCCGGCATGGTGCAGGGCAACGGCAGCATGTGGCGCCTGGCTGAGTTGCAGTCCCGGCTCATCGCCAGCTATATCGTCGCGCGCGAATGCGGCGACGAGAGCGCGGTGCGTTTCGACAAGCTGAAGCAGAATGCCGCCGCGGAACGCGAGGCGCATCGCAGGTCCTACATGGGGACCGACCGGCACAGGCTGGAGACGGATTTCCACGTGTACCGCCGGCGGCTGGAGAAGCTGATCAAGGGCTTCGGCAAGTTCGCCACCGCGCAGATGCCGGCTTCGGGCCGAACGGCGGTGCAGGACAACGAGCCCGCGGCTTCGCGGATGCCCAAGGCGGCCGAGTAGGCACCCGTCAGCCTGTCTGCTTCCCGCGCCTGGCGCGGACGATTCTCAGCACGATGAGAAGCCCGTAGTCGGCGAGCAGTTGTTGCAGGTCGGGCATGTGCTGTGCCGGGCGTCAGTCCCCGACGAGGAAATCGAAATCGCAGCCCTTGTCGGCCTGCAGGATGTGATCCTCGAAAAGCCTGGCGTAGCCGCGCGCGGGCTTCGTGCGGGGCTTGCGCCTGGCCAGCGCGGCCCTGCGTTTCTCCAGTTCGTCCCCATCCACCCGCATTTCCAGCTTGCGCCCCGGGATGTCCATGACGATGCGGTCGCCGGTTTCCACCAGCGCCAGCGGCCCGCCGATGGCGGACTCCGGCGTCACATGCAGCACGACGGTGCCGTAGGCGGTGCCGCTCATGCGGGCATCGGAAATGCGCACCATGTCGGTGACGCCCTTCTGGGCCAGCTTCTTCGGGATGGGCAGGTAGCCGGCCTCGGGCATGCCCGGCGCGCCCACGGGCCCGGCGTTTCGCATGACGAGGATGTCGTCCTCGGTGACGTCGAGGGCGGGGTCGTCGATGCGCCTGGCCAGATCCTCCACGCCCTCGAAGACTATGGCGCGGCCTTCATGGCGCAGGAACTTCTTGGAAGAGGCGCTCTGCTTGATGACGGCTCCGCCGGGAGCGAGATTGCCGCGCAGCACGGCGAGACCGCCCTCGGCATGGATGGGATCGGCGAGCGGTCGCACGACCTGCTGCGGCCAGGAGGGGGAGGCGTCCAGGATCTGCCCGAGCGTTCTGCCCGCGACGGTCCCGCAATCGAGGTTCATCAGCGGCGCCAGCGACCGGAGGATGGTGGCGAAGCCGCCGGCTTCGTGCAGCTCCTGCATGTAGAAGGCGCCGGTGGGCTTCAGGTCCACGATCACGGGCGTCTCGCGGGCCAGCTCGTCCACGCGATCCAGGCTGATGTCGATGCCCAGGCGACCGGCGATCGCCGTCAGGTGAATGAGCCCGTTGGTGGAGCCGCCGATGGCGAGCAGGACGCGCAGGCCGTTCTCGATGGCCTCCCGCGTCATGATGCGCGCGGGCGTGGCGCCATCCTTCGCCATGGCCACGGCGCGGGCGCCGGAATGCTCCGCATGGCGCAGGCGTTCGGAGTTCACGGCCGGGATGGCCGCGCCGCCGGGAAGCATCATGCCAAGCGCCTCGCCCACCAGCGCCATGGTGCTCGCCGTGCCCATCACCATGCAGGTGCCGGGGGTGGGGCCGAGCTGGTCGGTGATCTCGGGCAGGTCCTCCTCCTTCACGGCGCCGGCGCGGAATTTCGCCCAGTAGCGGCGGCAGTCGGTGCAGGCGCCTACCTGCTCGCCGCGGTAGGAGCCGGTGAGCATGGGCCCGGTCACCTCCAGGATCGCGGGAACGCCGGCGCTGGCCGCGCCCATGAGCAGGGCCGGCACGGTCTTGTCGCAGCCGCCCACCAGAACCACCGCGTCCATGGGCTGGGCGCGGATCATCTCCTCGGCGTCGATGGCCATGAGGTTGCGCAGATACATGGATGTCGGGCTGGCGAAGGACTCGTGCAGCGACACCACCGGGAATTCGAAGGGCAGGCCGCCCGCGAGCATGACGCCGCGCTTGATGGCCTCCATCAGCTTGGGCACCGTGGCATGACAGGAGTTGTATGCGGAGTAGGTGTTGGTGATGCCGACGATGGGGCGGCCGAGGGCTTCCTCGGAATAGCCCATCGACTTCAGGAACACCTTGCGCAGATAGAGCGAGAAGGCGTCGTCGCCATAGCTGGTGAGACGGGAGGAGAGGCCCCCCGGCGATTTCCGCTTCTTCTGCGACATGGGTTGTCCCTTGGAATCAAAAGGTAATTCATCAAGCTGCACGGGCGGAGTGGGCACACTTTCCTGCAGGCGCAGTGGAAACACAAGCGGCGAGGCGGCGCCCGTATTCCGCGTCTTCGTCCGGGTTTTTTTGTCCGGGTTTCAAAAGAAGGCAGGGTCTCGAAACCCCGGCTTCAGGCCGGGGTCCATTTGAGGAAGACCCCGGGTCTTCCTCCGGTCCCGCCACCGCGCAAGCCCCATTGGTCAGGTTTGCCCCGAGCGTGTATAGATTGCCCCCGCCCGCAGTTCATCCGCCGGAGCAAGTCTTGGGAAAGAACAGCGAATTCCGCATTGCCTGCGTGCCCGGCGACGGTATCGGGCCGGAGGTGATTGCGGCCGCGCGGGCGGTTGCCGCCGCGGCGCTGGGACGCACGGGCGGGGCCTCGCTTTCCTATGACGAGGTGCGGGCCGGAGCCACGCTGTACAAGGAAACCGGCAAGGATATCGACGACGACGGGATGGACCGCTGCGACAAGGCCGACGCCATCCTGCTGGGCGCCATCGGCCTGCCGTCGATCCGCTATCCGGACGGGACGGAAATCTCGCCGCATCTGAGGATGCGCGACAGGTTCGGACTGTTTGCGGGCGTGCGCCCGGTGAAAGCCTTTCCCAACGTGAAGCTCTATCTGGCCGATCCGCGTTCGGCGCAGATCGACATGGTGATCCTGCGGGAATCCACCGAGGGGCTGTTCTACTCCCACGGGAAGGGCGAGGTGATCGACGACGAGGAGGCGCGGGAAACCCTGCGCATCACCCGGCCGACCTGCGAGGCGCTGTTCGACTTCGCCTTCGACTTGGCGCGGCGGCGCAAGGCCAGGGGCCGTCCGGGCAAGGTCACCTGCGTGGACAAGGCCAATGTTTTCCGCTCCATGGCTTTTTTCCGCAAGATTTTCGATGAGCGCGCGGCTCTCAATCCCGACATCGCGAAGGACTACTCCTACGTGGATGCGCAGGCGCTGTTCCTGATCCGCCGTCCGTGGGATTTCGACGTCATGGTGATGGAGAACATGTATGGCGATATCCTCTCCGACCTCGCCGGAGGACTGGTCGGAGGCATGGGCATGGCGCCCTGCGCGGAGATCGGCAGGTCGCACGGCCTGTTCCAGCCCGCCCATGGCAGCGCGCCGGATATCGCGGGGCAGGACAAGGCAAATCCTTTGGCGGCTGTTCTCAGCATTGCCATGATGCTTGACTGGCTTGGCCACAGGCATGGAGTGGAGAAGGCTTGCGAGGCGGCGGGGCTGATCGACGACGCGGTGCATGAAGGCTTCGCGTCCGGACGGGTGCGGCCGGCGGAGTTCGGCGGGCCGCACGGCGCCAGCGAGATTGCGAGGACACTGGTGGACATCGTGAAGGCCGGACAGGAAAAGAAAAGCTAAAGGGAGAAAGCGCAATGATCGCACTGGTGGTGAATTTCGAGGCCCATGCCGGCAAGGGAGCCGCGCTCAAGGACGTGCTGGTGACGCAAGGCAGGAACTCGCTGGCGAACGAGACGGCCTGCAAGCATTTCGACGTCTGCGCCAACCCGCAGAACCCGGATCATTTCATCCTCTACGAGCTCTACGAGGACGAGGCGGCGGTTAAGGCCCACCGGGAGACGCCCTATTATCTCGCCTTCCGCGAGACCATCGGACCGCTGGTGAAGACCCGCGACGTGAAGGAAATGGTGAGGCTGTAGGCGGGGGCTGGCATGGGCATCCTGCTCGGCGCGATCGCGGACGATTTCACCGGGGCGACCGATCTCGCCAACACACTGGTCAAGGGCGGCATGCGCGCCGTGCAGGTGATCGGCGTGCCGGCGGACGACATCGACCTCGGCGGCGCGGACGCGGTCGTGGTGGCGCTGAAGTCGCGGACCATTCCGGCTGGCGAGGCGGTGGCGCAATCGCTGGAGGCGTTGCGCTGGCTGCAGGAGCGGGGCGCGCGGCAGATCTACTTCAAGTACTGCTCCACCTTCGATTCCACCGACCAGGGCAACATCGGACCTGTCGCCGACGCGCTGTGCGAGGCGCTGGGAACGGACTTCGCTGTCATCTGCCCGGCCTTTCCGGCGGCGGGGCGGACCATCTACAGGGGCCACCTGTTCGTCGGCGACGTGCTGCTTTCGGATTCCGGCATGCGCGATCATCCGTTGACGCCCATGCGCGACTCCAACCTGGTGCGCGTGCTGGAGCGGCAGACGCCTAGCAAGGTCGGGCTGCTCCCCTATACGGAGGTGACGAAGGGTGCGCACGCGATCCGCCAGGGCTTCCATGGCCTGCAGAGCGAGGATGTGCGCTATGCCGTGGTCGACATTCTGGAGGATTCCCATCTGATGGCCATGGGCGAAGCCTGCGCGCAGCACCTGCTGGTGACGGGCGGTTCCGGAGCGGCGCTCGGCCTGCCCGAGAATTTCCGCAAGGCGGGGAAACTCAAGCCTGGGGGCGGGGCGAGGCTGCCGGCGGCGCGGGGCCGCTGCGCCGTGCTGTCGGGAAGCTGCTCCGTGACGACCCAGAAGCAGGTCGCCGTGGCGGCGCTGGACTGGCCATCCTTCTATGTCGATGGCCTGACGGTGGACGATTCGGACCAGGCGCAGGAGGCGATCGACTGGGCGGGGATGCAGGACCCGGACGTGCCCGTGCTGATCTATTCCACCCAGGCGCCGGAGGAAGTGCGCAAGGTGCAGGAACGTTTCGGCCGCAACGAGGCGGGAGAGATGATCGAGGAGATCATGGGCCGCGTTGCCAGGGGGCTGGTGGCGCAGGGCGTGCGGCGGTTCATCGTGGCGGGCGGGGAGACCTCCGGCGCGGTGGTCAAGGCGCTCGGCATCTCGTCGCTGGAAATCGGGCCGGAGATCGATCCGGGCATACCGTGGACCACGGCGCGCGGCGGCGGGTCGGAATGCCCCGAGCCCGTGGCGCTGGCATTGAAGTCGGGAAATTTCGGCGTGGACGGATTCTTCGCCAAGGCATTCGGGATGCTGAAATGAGCGAGAGCAGGCTGCGGGAAGAGATCGTCAGGCTGGCGCGGTCGATGTTCGAGCGGGGGCTGACCTTCGGCAGTTCGGGCAACATCAGCGTGGCGCTGGACGACGGCTGGCTGATGACGCCGACCGGGTCCTCCTTCGGCAACCTGGACCCGGCGGACATCTCGAAGCTGGACGGGAGCGGAAAGCATGTCTCCGGCGGCAAGCCGACCAAGGAGGCGTTTCTGCATACGGTGATGTATTCCAGGCGTCCCAAGACCGGCGCGGTGGTGCACCTGCATTCGACCCATGCGGTGGCGGTGAGCTGCCTCGCCGACGTGAACCCGGCCGATGTGATGCCGCCGATCACGGCCTACTACGTCATGAAGGTCGGCCAGCTCCCGCTGGTGCCCTATTACCCGCCGGGCGACGAGGGGCTCGCGGAAGCGGTCGGCAAGCTGGCCTCGAAGCATCATTCGGTCCTGCTGGCCAACCATGGCCCGGTGGTGGCCGGCACATCGCTCACCGACGCCGTCTACGCCATGGAGGAGCTGGAGGAGACCGCGAAGCTGTTCCTCATGCTGCGCGGCCAGCCCCTGAGGCCGTTGACGCGGGCCCAGGTGGAGGAACTCAACAAGCGGTTCCCCGGCTGATGGGGCGGGCGGCGGGCACCGGCACCTTCGCGGTGTCCGTGGAGTTCCTGGTGAAGCCGGACGAGGCCGGCGCCTTCCGGGAGCTGATGCTCATGCAGGCGGCGAACTCCCTGAAACTGGAAGAGGGTTGCCGTTACTTCGACGTGTGCATAGATAACGGTCAGGCGGGCCGCTTCGTGCTTTACGAGGTCTACGACGACGAGGCGGCCTTCGAGCTGCACCTGAAAAGCGAGCATTTCCGCGATTTCGCCACAGCCGTGGAGCCGATGGTGGTCTCCCGGCGCATCGAGCGGCTGGACGTGCTCGGCGGCAGCGCCTTCGGCGAAGGGGCCTGAGGCCGGAAAGCGGCGAAACGCCGGGCCGGATTTTCGCGTTAACGGACAAGGGTTAAGACTGCCGGCAGCGTGATTTCGCGCCGGGCCGGCAGTCGGGCATACTACGGACATGACCAGACACCTGACCACAACGGGCACGGACGCGGAGCCGGTGCCCATCGGCCGCCCGGTCGCGAAGCGGGAAAAGCCCGCGCGCGGCAAGACGGTGGTGCGCAAATACGGTCCCGTGGGCGCTTTCCTGCGGCCCATCGGTATTTCGGTGGCGCTGCTGCTGGCGCTGTTCGGCGCGGTGTCGCTGGGCACCACCTTCTGGCGCAGCTACGAGCGGCATCTGAGCTACACGGCTTCCACCCATGACGACGGCAGCGTCTTCGACGTCCTGTTCAAGTCGAACGTTCCACCGGGAGCGGTCGATCTCGTGGTGAAGGACGTGGACGGCAAGCTGCGCCATGTCGTGGCGGGCAAGGATGCCACCGCGCAGTTCGTCAACGAGACCATCCTGATGCTCGACAACGAGCGCGACCGCATCAAGCAGGCGGCGCGCGAGGATATCGCGCGCCAGTTCCAGTACGCCTTCAACGACCGCGACCAGGCCATCTCGGGCTATGCGGACTGGTTCTTCGAGTGGAAACGCTCCTATGTGGTGCTGAAGGAGACGCTGACCAGCGCCGCCACGCGCTTCGTGGAAACGGGCAAGTACGAGTCGCTCACGGAAGCCGTGGAACGCGATATCAAGGACTACTTCATGCGCCACTACGAGGCGCAGGTGCTGCGTCCAGACGTGCGCGACCGCACCATCTCGGAGGGTGTGGAGACGACCGTGCGCGCCGCCCATGACAGCTACCGCAGGGTGATCGCGAATTCCGACATGCGGCTGCAGCTTTTCCTGGCGCGCAACACGCGCCTGCTGGAAACGTTGCCGGCGGACCAGCCGCTCACCCGCTCCAAGCTCGATTGGGACGCGCAGAAGTGGAAGGCCCCCACCTACCTGATGGAGGACCGCGCCTTCGATGGCATCGCCGGTGTCGGTGTGGCGGCGGGCAGCGGCACGCTCGGCGCGCTGGTGCTTGGCCCCGCCATCAACAGGGTCATGGCGCAATCCTTCGGTGCGCTGTCCCGGCGTTTCGTGACCGCGTTCGGTGCGCGGCTGGCGCTGGCGCAGCAGGGCGCCGCGGTCGGCACCGTGGTCGAGCCGGGCGGCGGCACCGCGGTCGGCGCCGTGGCCGGCATCCTGGTGGGCTTCGCGGCGGACTATTTCGTCAACAAGGCGAACGAGAACTTCAACCGCGACAAGTTCGTCGAGGCCAACAACGAGGCGCTCGACGCCACCATCGCCACCTGGCGGGAGAAGGTCACGGCCAATGTCGAGGCCGCCATCGACCGATGGTTCGACGATGCGCGGGCCGGCGTGGTGCTCGCCAACAAGTAGGCGGATGCGGTCAGGCCTGCCCGGCGGAGAGCCGCGCCACGGGCTTCTCGACGATGGGCCAATGCAACAGCGCCGCCCAGACGCCGAGGCCGGACGACATCCACCACATGGCGTCGTAGGACCGCAGGGCGTCGAACACATAGCCGCCCAGCCAGGCGCCGAGGAAGCCGCCGATCTGGTGGGCGAAGAACACCAGGCCGAACAGCATGGACATCCATTTCGGTCCGAACAGGGTGGCGATCAGCCCGCTGGTGAGGGGGATCGTACCGAGCCAGAGCAGGCCGATGGCCATGCTCAGGGCCAGCACGGTGAATTCGGTCAGCGGAATGAAAAGAAATCCGAGGAACACCACCGCGCGGCCGAGATAGAGGTAGGACAGGGCCTTGCGCTTCTCCATGACCTGTCCCGCGCGGCCGCAGATGTAAGTGCCGGCGACGTTGGCCAAGCCGATGAGGGACAGGGCCGCCGCGCCCAGCCAGGGTTCGAAGGACCTGTCTCCCAGGAATGCCGGCAGATGCGTGGCCACGAAGGTGACGTGGAAGCCGCAGACGAAGAAGCCCGCGGTGAGCAGCAGGAAGCCCTTGTGGGTCATGGCCTCGCGGAAGGCGTGGGATACGGTCTGGGTGCTGGCGCCGGCGGCGCTCTGCGGCTTGCCGGAGACGCCCCAGGCGGCGGGAACGGCGAGCACCGTCAGCACCGCCAGCAGCAGCAGGGTCATGGACCAGCCGGCCGATTCCAGGAAGACATGGGCATAGGGCAGGGCGGCGAACTGGCCGAAGGAGCCTCCGGCGCTGGCCATGCCGAGGGCGCCCGAACGCTTCTCGGGCGGCGCGGCGCGGCCAACCGCTCCGAGGACCGCGGTGAAACCGAGGCCGCTGACGCCAAGGCCGAGCAGCAGGCCGCTCGCCACCACCTGGCCGCCACCGGCGGACGCCGCCAGCATGACCAGGCCCGCGGCGTAGAGGACGCCGCCGGCGAGCACGACCCGGCCCGCGCCGTATTTGTCAGCGAATGCGCCAAAGAACGGCGCGCTGATGCCCCACAGCAGGTTCTGCAGGCCCATGGACAGGGCGAAGACTTCCCGGCCGAGGCCAATATCCTGGCTGACGGGCTCCAGGAACAGGCCGAAGGTCTGGCGGATGCCCATGCCGAGGCCAATGGCCAGCGCGGCGCAGGCGATGATGATCCACAGGGGCTTGTTGCCGGGCGCGGTGGAAGCGGACATGGACCGGTGTCTCCGGGGTTCCGGCGGGGCGGGATGCGCCGCCGGGGCGACTGTCATAGACCAACACCGGCCAGCGGGGAATGCCGGAAATCGCCATGATCTCTCCACATGGCCGCAAATGCAGTGTTATGATGCAGTCATAAATTGCCATTTGGTCGGGTGTTGGCAGGGATGGAAAAGTCCGACGACAAGCTCCGCGAGACGGCGGAAAGCCAGACCTTGCGCGAGGCCATCCGGCAGGCGCGGGTGGCCGAAGCCGAGAGAATCGATGCGGAAGTGGACGGCCGCAGCGCTGAGTTGGCACGGCTGGAAATCCTGCGCGGCGATCTGGAAAAGCTGTTCGACGAGATTCCCGGCGAGGACGACCGCTTCGAACTGGCGCTGGCTCCTACCACGCCGGCGCGGCTGTGGATTGACATGTTCACCTATGTGGCGATGGACAGGGATGCGGCGACCTACCGGCTGATCCGCAACCACCGCGAAGGCCGGCGCATTCTGGTGGAGAGCGGCGAGGTGGGCGAGATGTGCACTCACATCGCCGGCTATGTGGCGCGCAAGGTGGTCGAGCGCGAGCGCATCGGCACCGGCATCGCCGATTTCCCCCGGGCCGCTCCCGCGCAGAAGCAGAAGTCGTCGGCAGGGCTGGTCTTCGCGGCGTTCCTGTTCGGCGTGCTGACAGGCGCCGCCGGTCTGATGGCGGTCGGCTGGCTGCTCGCCGGCTCGCCCCAGTGATTCAATAAAGCTGGCGCCGGTCGATCTCGATCACGCCACCGCCCTCGCGCCGCCAGCTTCGGGTCACCATCTCGCAGCTCCAGTGGCCGGGCTTGCCGCCGATGGCATAGAGATTGTAGCGCCCTTCCTGTCCGGTGGGGCCGGTGGCGGACGCCGAGGGTACGCCGATCAGCGGAATCTTGTGGGCCGGGCCAGGCATGGTCAGGTGCATGGAGCGGTGGTTGTGGCCGAACAGGACCAGTTCCGCGCCGTGCCGGTGCAGGATCGCTTCCAGCTTGTCGGAGTCGCGCAGGCTTCTGCGCGACGATGTCAGCCCCGGCGTCGGCGGGTGATGGATCAGCACGGCACGGAAACGTCCGGCCTCGCCCAGGCGGTCGAGGATTGCGGGCAGCGCTTTCAGTTGGGCTTCGCCGAGACGGCCCCATGCGCGGAAGACGGGCGTCGGTATCGCGGTGGAGAGCCCCACGATCGCGATGGGCCCGCGCAGGCGCACATAGGGAAAATACTCGCCGCCGGGCAATTCGTAGCCCGCGTCCGACGACATGAAATCCGACCACAGTCCGATGCCTTCCGCATGGGCCATGCGCACATAGGCGTCGTGGTTGCCCGGGATGGCGGAAACGTCGTCCGGGTTGCCGAGGCTGTGCAGCCAGCCGGTCGCCGCCTCGAACTCGGCAGGCAGGCCGATGTTCACCAGATCGCCGGTCACCGCGATATGGTCCGGGTTGCACTCGGCGAGATCGTCGGTGATGGCTTCCAGCACGGGACGGCTGTGGATGCGCCGCCGTCCGCGCAGCCAGTTGGCATAGCCGATGATGCGCTTGCTCCCGAGCGAGCGCAGGGGCGGGCGGGGCAGCGGCCCCAGATGGATGTCGGACAGGTGCGCGAGGGTGTACATATTCGCAGGCGTTGCCTTCGGGGCGTCAACTGGATCGCAACGCGTTTTCGGCGCTTCCGGCGCCACATGCAAGGGACAAGGTGGCTCGATGGTTTCCAGGTTACGTCCGCACCGGCTCATCGGCACGGTGCTGCGGCCGTGGTGGCGGTTGACGCGGGGCCTGACCATGGGCGCGCAGGCCGTCATTCTCGACCCGCGGGGGCGGGTGCTGCTGATCCGCCACGGCTACCGGCCGGGCTGGTTCTTTCCCGGCGGCGGGGTGGAGCGCGGCGAAACCCTCCTGCAGGCCCTGACCCGGGAGGTGATGGAGGAAGCCGGCGTGGAGATCAACGGTTCGCCGGTTCTTCACGGCGTATTTTCCAATCATGGCCGTTTCGCGGGCGACCATGTCGCCCTGTTCGTCGTGCGCGACTGGAAGCAGCTTCATGTGCCCGAGCCGAGCACGGAGATCGCCGAGCAGGGCTTCTTCGCGCCGGGCGAGCTGCCGCGCGGGTCCGATCCCGCCGTGGCCCGCAGGCTGGCGGAGATTCTCGACGGCAAGGCAGCGGACGAGCTTTGGTGACAGGCCGGGGATCATGCCTGGAGTCTGCTTCTGAACCCCGGGTCTTCGCCCGGGGTTTCGGAGCAAGGACCGGCATTGGGGAACTCGAAACCCCGGCTTCAGGCCGGGGTCCATATGGCGATTACCATGGGTGTTCGCCCAGATTCTCCCGTTACGGGAAGGCGGCCTATTCCTCGGCGCCGGCGACCAGCCGCTTGGCGATGGTGGCGACGTGGTGGCCCTGGAAGGAGGCGAGGTTGATCTCCTTCTGGGACGGCTGGCGGGAGCCGTCGGGGGCGGCGATGGTGCCCGCGCCATAGGGCGAGCCGCCGCGCACCTCCGAGACGTCGGCGAGGTCGGGCGCGGAATAGGGCAGGCCGACGATGATCATGCCGTGATGCAGGAGCGTGTAGTGGAAGGAGACGATGGTGGTCTCGTTGCCGCCGCCCGTGCCGGTGGAGGTGAACACGCTGCCCACCTTGCCGATCAGCGCGCCCTGTGCCCAAAGACCTCCGGTCTGGTCGAGGAAATTGCGCATCTGGGACGACATGTTGCCGAAGCGCGTGGGCGTGCCGAAAATGACGGCGTCGTAGTTGGCCAGTTCCATGGGCTGGATCAGCCGGGCCGGCTGGTCCGACTTCATTCCGGCGGCCTCCATGGTCCCGGCGTCCATCAGTTCGGGCACGCGGCGCACATGCACCTCGACGCCCTCGACCGCGCGCGCGCCGTGAGCCACGGCATAAGCCAGCGTTTCCACATGTCCGTAGGAGCTGTGATAAACGACCAGGACCCTGGTAGTGCCCGCCATTTCGCATCCCGCTCAGGGCGAGCCGGGCAGAACCCGACTCACTTCAGCCTTCCCGCGCCCGAGCCTATTGGGACCGCCTTCAGGCTGCAAAGAAAAAACGGGTCCGCATTTCGCTGGACCCCCCGCCCCCGCGCGTGATAAGGCAGCGCCCGCCATGATGCAAGTCCGGGTCCATAGCGCCCAGGCGCGACGACGACTGCTGCCCTAGACCGCCGGGGCGGCCGCGCATGCCTGTTTCCTGCGGGAACCGGCGTCCGGCCAGGGCAGGAAAGGCGCCGCCGGTTCCTGCCGCACGTATCGCGACACTTGCACAGGGTTCAGGACGATGTCCGATCTCGACTTCTCCGTAAGGTCCGAAATACCCGAGCTGGCCGGAGCCGTCTCCGCGCTCAGCGCCCGCGCCTTCGGGCCGGGGCGCTTCGCCCGCTCGGCCTACCGCGTGCGCGAGGGCATGCTGCCGGTGCAAGAACTCTGCCTCACCGGCTGGCATGAGGGCCGGCTGGCCGGGTCCATCCGCTTCACCGCCGTCAGCGTCGGCGGCGTGGAAGGCGCGCTGCTGCTCGGGCCGCTGGTGGTCGAACCGGAATTCGTGGGCTGCGGCTGCGGGCGCAAGCTGATCCGCGAGGGGCTGGAGCGGGCCGCGAGGCTCGGCTACCGGGTCGTGCTGCTGGTGGGCAACATGCCCTATTACGGGCGCTTCGGCTTCGCGCCGGTCCAGCCGGGGCAGATCCAGTTTCCCGGCCCCGTGGATCCGGCGCGCATCCTCGCGGTCGAGCTGGAGGCGGGCGCACTGGCCCGTTACGGCGGCCTGGTGCGGGGCGCGGTTCAGCGGCCTTCGCGGAACCAGGTGAACGATATGGCGCCGAGCAGCACGGCCAGCGCCAGGAAGCCCGAGAAGAGCGGGATCAGGCGCACGCCGCGGGTGATATAGGCGTCGCGCTTGCGCAGGCCCATCCAGTCGGACCCGTGCATGAGGTTGCCCGCGCGCAGCATGGCGATACGCGGGAGGGCGGAGTCCGCCGCCTTGCCCGCTGTCCAGAAGCTGCCGCCGCCGGTCTCGTCCAGGATCGGCCGGATCAGTTCGTCGGTGGCGGTGAGATTGGCGAGTTCGCGCGAGTTGAGCGTACCCACATGGGCGACCGCGTTCAGTTCTCCGGAACGGGCACGGTAGATACCCTGCTCGGTCACGTCCAGGCGCTTGCGCCATACGCCGGGCGCGGCGGTGTCCAGTTCCACCTGTTCGGTCTTGCCGGAGGGCGTGGTCAGCTCCACCGTCCCCACGTCCTCGCTCATGGAGTGGCGCTCGATGACGAGGCCATCGTCTTCGCCCGCCATGCGCAGCACATCCTCCTCCAGGTCCGGCTCCTTCATCAGCCAGTGGGCGAGCCTTCGCAGCAGCGCCGTATAGGGGCCGCCGCCGTCATAGCCGCGCGCCCACAGCCAGGCATGGTCGGAGAGCAGCAGCGCCACGCGGCCCTTCTGCATGCGGTTGAGCACGAGCAGGGGCTTCTCGTCGGGTCCGTTCATGAGCACAGAGCCCTGCACCTCGGTTGAATCGACCAGGCGGAACCACTTGCCCCATCGGGGCGCGGCCGTGGCTTCGCCGGACAGTCCGCGGGTTACCGGGTGCCGCGCTCCGGTCCGGGTGATGCCGGGGCGGTAGGGTTGCTCGATGACGCGGCCGGTGGGCACAGCGGGCAGGATCGCCGAAAGCGGGGTGCGGTAGAGGCTGGTCGGCGAGGCGTAGTCCTCGCCGGCGGCGATCAGCACGGCGCCGCCGTTCTCCACGTAACGCGCCACGTTGTCCAGGTAGAGCAGCGGCAGCACGCCGCGGCGGTGATAGCGGTCGAAGATGATGAGGTCGAACTCCTCCAGCTTCTCCGAGAACAGCTCGCGGGTGGGGAAGGCGATGAGCGAAAGCTGGTTGATGGGCGTGCCGTCCTGCTTTTCCGGCGGCCTCAGAATGGTGAAGTGCACCAGGTCGACGGCGGCGTCGGACTTGAGCAGGTTGCGCCAGGTGCGCTCGCCGGCGTGGGGTTCGCCGGAGACCAGCAGCACGCGCAGGTTCTCGCGCACGCCTTCCGCCGCCAGCACGGCCTTGTTGTTCAGGGTGGTCAGCTCGCCCGGCGCGGGCTCCACGTCCAGTTCGACGATGTTCACGCCCGCGTGGGGGAAGCGCACCGGGATCTCCACGGTCTGGCCGGGCCGCACCACCATTTTCTCGTCGGGCTCGCCTTCCCGGCGGACGGTGAGGGTGGTGCTGTCCGCGCTGCCCGCGTTCTCGGGCGTCTGCACCACGCGGATTTCCGCGGTCTGGGTGCTGCCGACGAGGCCGAAGCGGGGCGCGCGCAGAACCTCGATGCGGCGGTCGAACTCGTTGCCGTTGCCGGTGACGATGGCATGCACCGGGACCTGAAGCCCAAGCTCGGCGGCCCTGGCGGGGATATCGTGGATGCGGCCGTCGGTGACCAGAACGACGCCGGCGAGGCGGTCGGGCGGGATTTCGGAGAGCACCCGGCCCAGATCCTCGAACAGCATGGTGCCCTGACGGTCCTTCGACCTGCCGCCGGCGGGCGTGGTGGCCCAGCGGGTCTCCAGTCCGTTCACCTTGCCCAGGCGGTCGGCCAGCGACCTCTGCAGGGCCTCGACCTGGTCGAGGCGGCCGGCCACCTGCTGGCTGGCGCTGCGGTCGATGGCGACGGCGACGATGTCGGCGAGGGGTTCGCGCTCCTCCTGGCGCAGGCTCGGATTGGCCAGCGCCAGCATGAGCAGCACGAAGCTGGCGGCGCGCACGAGGGCGCCGGGCCTGCGGGCGAACAGCAGCAGCCCGAGCAGCAGCGCGCCCAGCACGGCGACGGCGATGAAAGCGGGCCAGGGAATGAAGGGCGAGAACTCGATGCTCCAGGACATGGCCGCGCTCCTATTGCCCGAGACGCTCTAGCAGGGCGGGCACGTGCACCTGGTCGGCCTTGTAGTTGCCGGTCAGCGCGTACATGACGATGTTGACGCCGACGCGGAAGGCCATCTCGCGCTGCACCTCGCCGCCCGGCACCGCCGGGTAGATGGGCCGGTTGTGCTCGTCCAGCGCCCAGGCGCCGGCGAGGTCGTTGGAGGTCACCAGGATGGAACTGACGCCGTCGGAACGGTTGGTGCGCTGGCCGCGGTCCTCATCGGCGGGCACCGACTCCACCCACATCTGCCCGCCATCCCAGCGTCCGGGGAAGGTCGAGAGCAGGTAGAAGGACTTGGTCAGCACGTGCTTCTCGGGCACGGGCTCCAGCGCCGGGATATCGAGGTTGCCGAGCAGGCGGGCGAGCGCGGTGGCGCTGGGTCCCTGGGTGGTTCCGGGGCCCGAGGGCAGCGACACCTGGTAGTCGCGGGTGTCGAAGACGATCATGCCCCCCTGCTTCATGTAGGCGTCGATGCGGGCGAGCGTGGCGTCGGGCAGGCGCCTGGCGTCGGAGCGCACCGGCCAGTAGAGCAGGGGATAGAAGGCGAGTTCGTCGGTCTCGATGTCCACGCCTGCCGGCTCGGCGGGCTCGATGGCGGTACGCGCCGCCAGAACCTTGCCGAGGCCGGCGAGCCCGCTCTGGGAGGCGCGGTCAATTTCCGTGTCGCCGGTGACGACATAGGCCAGCCGGGTTTTCAGCGCCGCCTCAAGGTCGCGCTGGTCCTGCCCGGGGGAGGATTGGGCGAGGGCGATCGCCGGCAGCGATACGGCCAAGGCGAACGCAACAAGGGGCATGGCACCGCGAGCGCGGCGGAACAGGCCCTGCACGGGCGCGCCGGCGGCCAGCAGCAGCACGGCCAGCATGTCGAGCAGGAACAGCGCGGCGGCGGCCACCAGCATCCACGGCGCGAGAGGCAGGGCCTCCTGCAGGCCATAGCCGGCAATCGAAACCGCGGCCCCGAGGGCCGGCAGCGGCTTCAGGACCGTGCTGGCCTCGATCAGGTTGAAGGCTCGGGTGGCGCCGGCGGGGCCGTAATATCCCGGGGGCCGCGTGGGGCCGGGACGCAGCCTGTCGATCTCGTCGCTGCGGATAGGCGCGACGGACGCGGCCGGGGTGACCAGGCGGCCGTAGCCGTCGAGCACCTGCACCGGGGCGAGCACGTTGGTCTGGGGCTGTTCCTGCGCGGCGTTGCCGGCGGCGGGCGTGGCGGGGCCGTCCTTGCGGCCGGGCGTGGAGACCGAGCGTTCGGCAATGCGGCGGAGCATCTCCACGAACAGACCCGACATGGGCAGATTCGACCAGTCGGAATTCGCGGTGACGTGGAACAGCACGATGGAGCCGTTGCCGGAGCGTGCGGCGCTGACCAGCGGCGTGCCGTCCTTGAGGCGCGCCCAGACTTCCGCGTCCGAGGAGGCCGCGGGATCGGTCAGCACCTGACGCCGGATGGCGACGTCGGCGGGTATCGCAAGGCCGCGGAAGGGGCTCGACTCGTCGAAGGCGGCGAGGGGCTGGGGGGCGCTCCAGGAGAGCGCGCCGCCGAGGGTGCGCCCGCCATGGCGCAGCGGGCCGGGCAGGAGCGTGTCGGATCCCTTTTCCAGCCGCGGTCCGGCGAAGCGCAGCAGCGTGCCGCCACGCTCCACCCATGAGCGGATCTCGTCCTCGATGTCGGGCAGCAGCTTGCCAATGTCGGCGAGGACCAGCACCGACAGGTTCCGCGCGAACAGGTCGTTCAGGGTCTCGGCGATGTTGCTGTCCTTGGGGGCGACGATCTCGGCGAAGGGCGCCAGCGCGCGCTCGACGTAATAGGTGGGCGAAAGCAGCGGCTGGGCCAGTTCGCGGGTCTCGCCGGAAATGACGCCTATGCGCCGCCACTGGGAGCGGGCGTCGAGAAGGTGCACGGCTCCAGCGGAGGCTTCGCCCTCTATGGCGATGCGGGCGACCTGGTTGCGGATTTCCAGCGGCAGGTCGAAGGCCGTCACGGTATGCGGCGCGCGGCCCTCGAACCTGAACGGGGCGCGGCCAATCTGTTCGCCGCGCGACGACAGGGCCTGCACATGGCCTTCACGGGTCCCGCCCGAGGCGCGGATCACATGGGCGCTGAGGGCGCCGCCCTCGCTGAGGCTGGCGCGCAGTCCAAGCGGGGACGAGGCTTCGTCGGGGCGGGCGACCGTCAGGCCCGCCGAAGCGAGCTTGGTCAGCGTGTCCGAGAAGGCTTCGGCGTCGCCGTAGTCGAGGCCGTCGCTGAGCCAGACGGCGCCAAGGTCCCCGGCGCCGGCCAGCGTGCTCGACAGCGCCTCGGCGAGCTTGCCGCGCGCGGGCGCATAGGGCTGGGGTTGCAGGCCCTCGGCGGCCTCGCGGGCGGCTTCGGCGCTCACCGGCCTGATCGAGGGCGCGGACTGCTGCGCGGTCGCCGCCACGATCACCGGGCGGTTGTCCCGCTCGGCGCGGGATATGACGGCAAGCAGCATCGTCTTCATCTTCTCCCACTGGCTGGCCGAAGCCCATCCATTGTCAACAACCACGAGCACCGGCCCGTTCCCGGCCAGCATGTCGCGTTCGGGATTGAGGATGGGACGGGCCAGCGCCAGGATGACCAGGGCGGCGAGCAGCATGCGCAGCAGGGTGAGCCACCAGGGGCTTTTCTCCGCCGTTTGCTGCTCGTCCTTCAGGTCGAGCAGGAGCCGGGTGGGCGGGAACACCACCTGCCTGGGCCGCGGCGGGGTGAAGCGCAGCAGCCACCAGATGACGGGCAGCGCCAGCAGGCCGGTCAACAGCCAGGGATTCAGGAAGCCGATGGCGCCGAACAGGGTCATGCCGCGTGTCCCTCCGTGCCGGAGGCGGGACGGTAGCGGTAGTCATGCTCCATGCCGGCGAGGCGGGCGTGGAGCGACAGCAGCAGTTCCTCGACCGGGCGATCGGTATGGTGGACGATCAGCGACCATTGCATGCGGCGCAGTTCGTCGGCGAGGGCGGCGCGGTGGGCCAGCAGCTTGTCGCGGTAGCGGCCGCGCAGGTCCTCGGCGCGGCCGGCGATCATGCGGGCGTCGCCCTCGGCGGCGAGAAACTCGGTGCGGCCGCCATAGGGCAGGCTTTCCTCGGCCGGGTCGAGCACCTGGACGAGATGGCCGCGCACTCCCTGGGCGGCGAGGCGCTCGATGGCGGGGCAGAGCTGGTCGAGCGGCTCGAGGAAGTCGCTGAACAGCAGGCACTCGGAAAAGCGGCTGAGATGCGCCATCGGCGGCAGGCTGGACTGGGCTTCCTGCCTGAGCTCGCGGGCCATGTCCTCGGCCAGGCGGCGCAGGGCGGTGCGTCCCAGCCGCGGACGGCCGCCGATCATGCCGATGCGTTCGCCGCCCTCCAAGAGCAACTCGCCGATGGCGAAGGCTGCGACAATGGCGCGTTCGAGCTTGGTCATGGAGGACAGATGCGAACGGAAGCGCATGGAGGGCGACAGGTCCACCCACAGCCAGGCGGTGTGCGCCGCTTCCCATTCGGTCTCGCGCACGTAGAGATGCTCGGAGCTGGCGGAGCGGCGCCAGTCGATCTGGGTGGCGCTGTCGCTGTTTTCGAAATGGCGGAACTGCCAGAAGGTCTCCCCGAGGCCCGGACGGCGGCGTCCGTGGATGCCGTGGGCGACAGTGTGGGAGACCCGGCTCGCCTCCATCAGCAGGGACGGGATACGGGCGGCGACGAGATGCGCCTCTGTCTCCAGCTCGTGGAGCGGTGCCGGCGTGCCGGCCTGGGAGGCTGCGGCCACGCCGGCGCTACTCCAGCCTCGAGACCAGTCCGCCGATGACGCTCGAAATGCTCACGCCTTCGGCGCGGGCAGCGAAGGTCAGCGCCATGCGGTGCTTGAGCACCGGCTCGGCGAGGGCGACCACGTCCTCGATGGAGGGAGACAGGCGGCCTTCCAGCAGCGCCTTGGCGCGGATGGCGAGCATCAGCGACTGGCTGGCGCGCGGGCCGGGGCCCCAGGCGACCTGGGTGTCGATGTCCTTGCCCGCGTCGGTGCCCGGACGGGCGGAGCGGACGAGCTTCAGAATGGCATCGACGACTTTCTCGCCGACGGGGATCTGGCGCACGAGCCGCTGGGCCGCGGTCAGCTCCTTGGCGGAGAGGATGGTCTTGAGCTTGGACTGCTCGACACCGGTGGTGGCGAAGAGCATGCGGCGCTCGGCCACCTCGTCGGGATAGCTGACGTCGATCTGGAGCATGAAGCGGTCGAGCTGCGCCTCGGGCAGGGGGTAGGTGCCTTCCTGCTCGAGCGGGTTCTGGGTGGCGAGCACATGGAAGGGCTTGGGCACTTCATGCGTCGTGCCGGCCACGGTGACGTGATACTCCTGCATGGCCTGCAGCAGCGCCGACTGGGTCTTCGGGCTGGCGCGGTTGATCTCGTCGGCCATCAGCAACTGGGTGAACACCGGGCCCTTGACGAAGCGGAAGCCGCGGCGCCCGTCGGCGCCTTCCTCCAGCACCTCGGAGCCGACGATGTCGGAAGGCATCAGGTCCGGGGTGAACTGGATGCGCTTGTTCTCAAGCCCGAGAACGGTGCCGAGGGTTTCCACCAGGCTCGTCTTGGCGAGGCCGGGGACACCGATCAGCAGCGCGTGGCCGCCGGCCAGAAGGGTGACCAGCGAGAGCTGGATGACCTTGTCCTGACCGAAGATGACCGAAGCAGCGGCCTTGTGGACCTGCTGCGCCTTGCCGCCGAGCGCCTCGATGCGCTCGACCAGCTTTTCGTCCGTTTGACTTAGGGTGCTCATGGTGGTGAATAATAACTCCAAATCCGGCGCCATAAACAATCTGCCTGTGGATTGGGTCACAATCTTGTTAGCAGTAAGGGGCGCGGAACAAACAGGAATTCCCGCAAGACGGCACGTGATTCCATGACTGGCAGGGCGTCAGGTTCTCCCGCGACGCCCCGGAAGGGGCTCGATACGGTGCAAGCGGCCGTCACCCGATTCGCCGCCCGGGGGCCGGCGCCGGTCCATCTGTGGGACCCGGAACACTGCGGCGACATCGGGCTGGCCATCGATTCCGAGGGCGTCTGGAGCTACCGGGGCAGCCCCATCGGGCGGCAGGCCCTGGTGAAGCTGTTCTCCGGCGTGCTGAGACGCGACGAGGACGGGCAGCACTACCTTATCACTCCAGTGGAGAAAGTTGTCGTTCATGTGGCGGACGCCCCGCTGCAGGCGGTGGAAATGGCTGCGGCGGGCAAGGGGCGGGAACAGGTCCTCGGCTTTCGCACCAACGCGGACGACGAGGTTGCCGCCGGGCCCGAACATCCGCTGCGCTTCGCCGTCGACCGCGGCAACGAGGGCCTGAAGCCTTATGTGCTGGTTCGCGGGCGGCTGGAGGCGCGGCTCAGCCGTCCGCTCGCCTATGAGCTCGCGGGACTGGCGGAAGAGGTGGATGGGCGCCTGGGCGTGTGGAGCGGGGGGCGGTTCTTCCCGTTCGGCGCCTCCGCGGCGGGGGAGTGATGGACGCCATGGCCGACAAGATGCCGGTGTTCTCAGCCGTCGACCTGCGCCGCCGCGCCACGGGCATCCTCGCGCCCGTGGACCAGTCGCCGGAAAGTCCCACCGCCATTTCCGCCAACCGGGGCGATTTCAGCCTGAACCCGGCGCTGAAGGACGCCATGGACGCCGCCGACCGCCGCCGGCCGGCCGCCGTGCTCGTGCCGGTGGTGGACAGGGGCGGCGAGGCGACGGTGCTGCTGACCCAGCGGCCCGACCACATGACGTCGCATGCGGGCCAGATCTCCTTTCCCGGCGGCAAAATGGAGCCCAGCGACCGCACGCCCGCCGAGACCGCGCTCAGGGAGGCCCGTGAGGAGATCGGCCTCGACCCCCGGCTCGCCGACGTGATCGGATTTCTCGAACCCTACCAGACCTCGACCGGGTTCCGCATCGCTCCGGCGGTGGCGATCATCCGTCCGGACTTCACCCTGAAGCTCGATCCGGCGGAAGTGGACGAGGTCTTCGAGGTGCCGCTCGGCTTCCTGATGTCGGAGCAGCATCACGAGCTGCACTGGCGGCGCTGGCAGGGGTCCCGCCGTTATTACTATGCGATGCCCTACGGACACCGTTACATTTGGGGCGCAACCGCCGGAATCATCCGCAATCTCTATGAGTGGCTATATCGCTGATGCTACGTGTCGTTTTCGTCAACTTCCTGATGTTCCTGCTGCCGTTCCTGGTCTACGCGGCTTTTATGATCGCGACGGGGCGGCGCAAGGTCGGCGAGGGCCTGTGGACGGACGCGCCCCTCAAGTGGCTCTTCGTTACCGGCCTCGGCCTCATGTTGATCGCGGTGGGATTGCTGATCTCCTTCACCGGCGGCGATCCGGGCGGCAGCTACGAGCCGCCGCACATGGAAAACGGCGTCATCAAGCCGGGACGCATCAACTAGGACGCGAGGCGCGATGGCCGACGCAGCGCAGCACAGACCGTCTCTCGCGGGCGCGCCCTGGCTGACGCCCGCGCGGACGCAAGCCGTGTTCGCCGCGCTTGGCGCGAAGGGGCACGGTGTCCGCGCGGTGGGCGGCGCCGTGCGCAACGGCCTGCTCGGCCTTGATGTCGCCGAGGTTGATCTGGCGACGACGGCGACGCCGGAAGAGGTCGTCGATCTGGCCGCCGCCGCAGGGTTGAAGGCGGTGCCCACGGGCATCGAGCATGGGACCGTCACCGTCGTCAGCGAGGGGCAGCCCTACGAGGTGACGACGCTGCGGCGGGACGTGGAGACATACGGCCGCAAGGCGAAGGTCGCCTTCACCGACGACTGGACCGCCGACGCAGCGCGGCGGGACTTCACCATGAATGCGCTCTACGCGGACGCCGACGGGACGGTGCACGATCCGCTCGGCGGCCTGGCCGACCTGAGGGCGGGCCGCGTGCGCTTCATCGGCGAGGCGCGCGAGCGCATCCGCGAGGATTACCTTCGCATTCTGCGCTTCTTCCGTTTCAACGCCCGCTTCGGCGAGCCGCCCTTCGACGCGGCGGGGCTTTCCGCCTGCGTGCGGGAGCGCGCCGGGCTGGCCGGGCTGTCGGGCGAGCGGGTGCGCATGGAACTGCTGAAGCTGCTGGCGGCGAAGGGTGCCGTGGCGGTGCTGGAGGCGATGTTCGGCCATGGCCTGCTGGTGGACGTGCTGGGCGGCGTGCCCCTGCTGCCGCGGCTGTCGCGGCTCACGGCCATCGAGGCGGGGCTCGGGCTGGACCCCGATCCGATGCGGCGGCTGTCGGCGCTGGCTGTCCTGGTGCCCGAGGACGCGGAACGGCTGGGCAGCCGGCTGAAACTCTCCAACCGCGAGCAGGCCGCGCTGGAGGCCGCGGCGGGCTGGCGCGCGTTCGATCCACGGCCCGCCGGGACGCAGGCGAAGGTATCGCTGTACCGGCTCGGCGGCGACCGCTATTCGCGTGCCGTGCTGCAGGCCTGGGCGCAATCGGGAGCGGCGGCGGACGACGCCGGCTGGCGTCTACTGGCGGAGCTGCCCGGGCGCTGGACGGCGCCGGAATTTCCCCTGCGCGGCGCGGACCTTGTCGAGCTCGGGCTGGAAAAGGGGCCGCGGGTGGGGCTGCTGATGAAGGAACTGGAAGAGGCCTGGATCGATTCAGGCATGGGAGGGACGCGCGAGGATATGCTCGGCCAGGCGCGCGCCGCCCTCGGGAAAGGAAGCAGGACATGAACCCGGACAACGATGCCGAACGCGATCGGCGCCACCGGAACGTCAAGATCGTCATCGGCCTGGCGGCGCTGCTGAGCGTCGCCGTCGGGCTGCTGCTGTATGTCTTCGCGGAGCAGATCGGCTACGACCAGGAGACGGCCCGCTTTGTCGCCATCGCCTTCCTGGTCGCCGGCTTCGGCGATTACCTCGTGCTGCGCTACTGGGACCGGCTGACGGCGCGGTCCCGCAATCGGGAGTAGGCGCGCGCCTCAGTGCTGCAGGATCTTGGACAGGAACTGCTGCGCCCGCTCGCCGCGCTGGGTGCCGAAGAATTCCTCCTTGCCGCAGTTCTCCTCGATGCGGCCCTCGTCCATGAAGACGACGCGGTCGGCCACCTTGCGGGCGAATCCCATCTCGTGGGTCACCACCATCATGGTCATGCCCTCGCGGGCGAGCTCGACCATCACGTCCAGCACCTCGTTGATCATCTCCGGGTCGAGCGCCGAGGTCGGTTCGTCGAACAGCATGGCGATTGGGTCCATGGCGAGGGCGCGGGCTATGGCCACGCGCTGCTGCTGGCCGCCGGAAAGCTGCGCGGGATACTTGTCCGCCTGATCGGAAAGACCGACGCGCTCCAGCAGGGCCTTGCCGCGCCCGGTCGATTCCTCCGCGTTGCGCCCCAGCACCTTGGTCTGGGCGAGACGGATGTTGTCCATGACCGTGATGTGCGGAAACAGCTCGAAGTTCTGGAACACCATGCCGATGCGCGAGCGCAGCCTGGGCAGGTTCGTGGACCTGTCGCCCACCGAGATGCCATCGACGGTGATGCTGCCCTTCTGGAAGGGCTCCAGGCCGTTGACGCATTTGATCAGGGTCGACTTGCCCGATCCCGACGGACCGCAGATCACCACGACCTCGCCCTTGGCGACACTGGTGGTGCAGTCCTTCAGGACCTGGAACTCGCCGTACCACTTGCTGACGTCATTCATCTCGATCACAGCGCGTATTTCCTCTGCAGACGCTTCACGAGCAGCGAGCCGGTCAGGCAGATGGCGAAGTAGACCAGCGCCACGGTAGTGAACATTTCAATGATGCGGTTCTCGCGGTTGGCGATGAGGTCGGCGCTGACGAGGAAGTCCTTCACGCCGACGACGTAGACCAGCGAGGTGTCCTGGAACAGGATGATGGCCTGGGTGAGCAGCACGGGCACCATGTTGCGGAAGGCCTGCGGCAGGACCACGTAGCGCATGTTCTGCGCATAGGTCAGGCCGAGCGCCTTGCCGGCGTTTACCTGGTCGCGCCGCACGCTCTGAATGCCCGCCCGGATGATCTCGCAGTAATAGGCGGCCTCGAACAGCACGAAGGCGATGAGCACCGAGTAGAAGCCGCCGACCGGCCGGCCGAGGATGATCGGCACCAGGAAATAGAACCAGAAGATGACCAGGATGAGCGGCATGGAACGGAAGAAGTTCACATAGCCGCCTGCGGTCATGGACAGCGGGGCGAAGCCGGAAAGCCGCGCCAGCGCCAGCAGCGTGCCGAGCAGCATGCCGCCGACGATGGCGCACAGGGTAAGCAGGAAAGTGACCTGCAGTCCCTGCCAGAGGAAGGGAATGCTCTTGAGGACGACCCCGGTGTCGAATCCCGCGAACATCTACTTCGCCCCCAGCGAGATCATGCCCGGCACGGCGGTGCGGCTCTCCAGCACGCGCATGAAGGTCATGACGATGAAGGTGACGAGGCAGTAGAGCGCGGTGGCGCAGGCGAAGGCCTCGAAACCCTGGAAGGTGTATTCCTCGATCTGGCGCGCCTGGGCGGTCAGCTCCAGCACGCCGATGGTCAGCGCCAGCGAGGAGTTCTTGAAGATGGTGAGGAACTCGCTGGTCAGCGGCGGCACCATGATGCGATAGCCCACGGGCAGCAGCACGTAGCGGTAGACCTGCGCCGGGGTCAGGCCCATGGCGAGCCCGGCGTTGCGCTGGCCCTGGCCGATGGATTCGATTCCCGAGCGCACCTGCTCGGCGATGCGAGAGGCGGTGTAGAGGCCGAGGCAGACGGCGGCGGTGGTGAATTGGGGAAGCGGCAGCTCGCGCTTCACCCACATGCCCGCCTCCTGGGGCAGAAGCTCCGGGAAGACGAAATACCAGAGGAACATCTGCACCAGCAGCGGGATGTTCCGGAATATCTCGACATAGACGCCGGCGATGCCGCGCAGGAGCGGGCTCGACGTGGTGCGCATGATGCCGAGCACGGAGCCCAGGCTGAAGGCGATGATCCACGCCAGCGAGGATACGGCCAGCGTCCAGCCGAATCCGGAGACGATCCAGCCGAAATAGGGATCCTCGAGGAGTATGCCCCAATTCCAGTTGTAGTTCATGCGGACCTGCCCTCCCCCTCAGGTTGCGTCCTGCACGACTGCGGGACGGGCGGGCCGGAAGCTGTCCGGCCCGCCCGCCGTTATCGGTCCGGCTAGTGCGGAAGCGCCTGGATCTCGAACGCCTTCGTCAGCGTGTCGCTCGGCGGCATGTTGATCTTGGTCGGGCCCGGATTGAACCACTTGTTGTAGATCTTCATGAGTTCGCCCGAGCGCATCATGTCGGCGACGACCACCGTGCCGAGGCGGCGGAAGGTGGAGTCGTTGCGCGGCACCATGACGCCGTAGGGGTCGTAGCTCAGGAATTCACCGACCACTTCCCACTGCGAGGGGTCCTTGGCCTTGGAAATGAGGCCGTAGAGCAGCACGTCGTCGGAGGCGTAGGCGTCGACGCGGCCGGTCTCCATGGCCAGCCAGCCCTGGGGATGGTCCTTGACCATCTCGTAGTCGATCTGGATGCCCTTGGCTTCGGCGGCGGCCTTGAAGGCCTTCTCGTTGGTGGTGCCGAGCGACATGGCGGCGCGCTTGCCCTTCATGTCCTCGATGCTCTTGATGCCGGAACCCTTCTTCACCGCGATCTTGGTGCCGGTGATGAAGGTGATGGGCAGGTAGTCCACCTGCTTCTGGCGGGTCAGGTTGTTGGTGGTGGAGCCGCATTCCATGTCGATGGTGCCATTGGCCATCAGCGGAATGCGGGTCTGGGACGTCACGGGCACGAACTTGACCTTGAGGTCGCCGAGGCCGAGTTCCGTCTTAACGGCGTCCACGACTTTCATGCAGATGTCGATGGAATAGCCTTGGGGCTTCTGGTCGTCGCCCATGAAGGAGAAGGGGATCGAGGCCTCGCGATGGCCCACATTCACCTCGCCGCGCTCCTTGATACGCTTGAGAACCGGAGAGTCGTCATTTGCCTCCGACGGGGCGGAGCCGAAAGCCAGCAGCGCGAGAGCTGCCATCAACAAACTGATTTTCTTAAGCATTTTTCACCTCACTATGACGCTAGCGTCATCCCACGCTGCAGGAATGCAGCGATTGTCCCTGTTGGCGGGACGATAGTACTGTGCCAGTTGAGCATAATCCAGCGGCAGAGTTCTGCCGTTTTTTCTGTCAGCGGAGCACAAATTCCACCCATGAGCGAGACAATGAAACTGGCGCGTATGGCGGCGGGCGCGCAAAAGCTGGTCAAAGTCTGTGCGAATGTGCAGCCGGGCGAGAACGCGCTGGTGGTCACCGACATGGCGCAGGACTTCACGCTGGCCCAGGCGCTGGCGGCGGCCCTGTCGGCGGCGGGAGCGGTTCCGCAGGTGCTGATCACCTCCGCGGTGAAGCTGGACTCCGGGGAGCCCCCGGCGCCGGTGTCGGCGGCGATGAAGGCCGCGGATGTGGTGTTCACGCCGGTGAGCGTCTCGATAACCCATACCGGCGCGGTGAAGGACGCCTGCGCGGGCGGCACGCGCATCGTGGCGCTGACGCAATGGACGGCCGGGATGATGATGGGCGGCGGCATCGACGCGGACTTCGCGGCCATCGAGCCGTCGGTGCTCAAGGTGGCGAAGGTCTGGGACAAGGGCGAGACGGTGCGCGTGACCACGAAGGCGGGCACCGATCTCACGCTCGATATCCGCGGCCGGCTGGGCACTCCCCATGCCAAGACAGGCATCGTGCGCAAGGGCGAGTTCCATCCGGTGCCCGATATCGAGTCTCCGGTGTCGCCGGTGACCGGGGAGGGCGTCATAGTATGCGACGCCAGCATTCCCTATCTCGGGATCGGCGTGCCCGACCGGCCGGTCACGCTGACCGTCAGGAAGGGCAGGGTGGTGTCGGTCGAGGGCGGGCGCGCCGCCGACATCGTGCGCGCGTCCTGGGAGCGGATGAACGATCCCAACGTCTACAATGTGGCGGAGATCGGCATCGGGATGAACCCGCATTGCCGGCTGATCGGGGTGATGCTGGAGGACGAGGGCGTCGCCTCCACCTGCCATATAGGCGTGGGCACCAGCATCACGCTCGGCGGCACGGTCAAGGCGGCGTGTCACTACGATTTCATCATGCATGACCCCACCATCGTGGTGGACGGAAACATGCTGATGGATGCGGGCAAGCTGGCCATTCCCGCCGACTGAGGGGTTTCCTGCCCCTGGCGCAGGGAACCCGCGCGGGCCCAGGTGCGTTTCTTTACCGATCAGAAGTGGAGAAGATCCATGATGGACAGGACCGAACGCGAGCGCGTGCCGGACGATCCGATCCCGACGGAACGGTCGCCGGAAAGCGAGAAGAAGAAACACCGCCAGGAGAAGCTGGACGAGGCGCTGGAGGAATCCTTCCCGGCCAGCGATCCGGTTTCCATGACCAATCCGAGCGTTCCGCGCTCCGACGAGAAGCCGCGCGACGGCAAGGAGAAAAAGAAGAAGCGCGAGTGAGACACCCGGCCGCGCGGCTTATACCACCGTGCCGAAGAGCTTGCCGATGGCGGCGGTGACCGCCAGGGCCAGCGCGCCCCAGAACGTCACCCGGGCAGTCGCCTTCACCACGTTGGCGCCGCCCGCCCTGGCGCCGATGGCGCCCAGCAGGGCCAGCGCGCCGAGCGAGGCGGCGGACACGGCGTAGGGCAGGAGATGCTGCGGCGATATCAGCACGGCCAGCAAAGGCATGGCGGCGCCCGCGGAGAAGGTGGCGGCTGAAGTGAACGCCGCCTGGATAGGCCGTGCGACGGTGATCTCGGTGATGCCCAGCTCGTCGCGGGCGTGCGCGCCGAGCGCGTCCCTGGCCATGAGCTGGACGGCGACCTGGCGGGCGAGGGACGGGTCGAGACCGCGGCCCACGTAGATCTGCGTCAACTCCTCCCGCTCGGCCTCGGGGTCCTTCTTCAGTTCCTTCCATTCCCGGTCCAGCTCGGCCTTCTCGGTATCGGACTGCGAACTCACCGAGACATATTCACCGGCTGCCATGGACATGGCGCCCGCAACGAGGCCGGCGATGCCGGCGATCAGTATATCGCCGCGCGACGCGGCGGCGGCGGCGACGCCCACGATCAGGCTGGCGGTGGAGACGATGCCGTCATTGGCGCCGAGCACGGCGGCGCGCAGCCAGCCGATGCGCTCAACCATATGTTCCTCGTGGTGGCGGCGGGCCATGGGCATTCTCCTTGGCTGGCGGAAGGGTCCGCGGTTTCGGCACGAAAGCGACTCAACGCGAATTCCGGGGGCCGGAAAAGAAGAAAGCCGCCCCGAAGGGCGGCTTTCCGTCAGTCGTCTGCGAGGGTGGCGGACCTCAGAAGTCCATGCCGCCCATGCCGCCGGCGCCCATGCCGCCCGGCATGGCCGGGGCGTCCTTCTTGGGACGCTCGGCGACCATAGCCTCGGTGGTGATGAGCAGGCTGGACACGGAGGCCGCGTCCTGAAGGGCGGTGCGCACGACCTTGGCCGGGTCGATGATGCCCTTCTTCAGCATGTCGACATACTCGCCGTTCTGGGAGTCGTAGCCGAAGGCATAATCGTTCTTCTCGAGGATCTTGCCGGCGATGACGGCGCCGTCCTGACCCGCGTTCTGGGCGATCTGCTTGGCCGGGGCCTGAATGGCGCGGCGGACGATGTTGATGCCCACGCGCTGATCCTCGTTGTCGGCGGTCAGCTTTTCGAGAGCCTTGGAAGCGCGCAGCAGGGCCACGCCGCCGCCCGGCACGATGCCTTCCTCGACCGCGGCGCGGGTCGCGTTGAGCGCGTCGTCGACGCGGTCCTTGCGCTCCTTCACCTCGACCTCGGTGGCGCCGCCGACCTTGATCACCGCGACGCCGCCGGCGAGCTTCGCCAGCCGCTCCTGCAGCTTCTCCTTGTCGTAGTCGGAAGTGGTCTCCTCGATCTGGGCGCGGATCTGGTTCACTCGGCCCTCGATCTCCTTCTTCTTGCCGGAGCCGTCCACGATGGTGGTGTCGTCCTTGGTGATGCTGATGCGCTTGGCGCGGCCCAGCATCTGGACGGTCACGTTCTCCAGCTTGATGCCGAGGTCTTCCGAGATCACCTGGCCGCCGGTCAGGATGGCGATGTCCTGCAGCATGGCCTTGCGGCGGTCGCCGAAGCCCGGGGCCTTGACGGCCGCGACCTTGAGGCCGCCGCGCAGCTTGTTGACGACCAGGGTCGCCAGCGCCTCGCCCTCGACGTCCTCGGCCACGATCAGCAGCGGACGGCTGGACTGCACGACGGCTTCCAGCACCGGCAGCATGGCCTGAAGGTTGGCCAGCTTCTTCTCGTGGATCAGGATGTAGGGGTCCTCGATCTCGACGCGCATCTTCTCGGCGTCGGTCACGAAGTAGGGGGAGAGGTAGCCGCGGTCGAACTGCATGCCCTCGACCACGTTCAGCTCGGTCTCGAGGCTCTTGGCCTCCTCGACGGTGATGACGCCGTCGTTGCCGACCTTCTCCATGGCCTCGGAAATGAGACGGCCGACCTCGGTGTCGCCGTTGGCGGAGATGGTGCCGACCTGGGCGACCTCGGAGGAGGAGGTGATCTTCCTGGCCTTTTTCTTCAGGTCCTCGATGACCGCGGCGACGGCCAGGTCGATGCCGCGCTTCAGGTCCATCGGGTTGGAGCCGGCGGCCACCGACTTGGCGCCTTCGCGCACGATGGCCTGGGCGAGGACGGTGGCGGTGGTGGTGCCGTCACCGGCGATGTCGTTGGTCTTGGACGCCACTTCCTTGACCATCTGGGCGCCCATGTTCTCGAACTTGTCCTCGAGTTCGATCTCCTTCGCCACGGTCACGCCGTCCTTGGTGATGCGGGGCGCGCCGAAAGCCTTGTCGAGGACGACGTTGCGGCCCTTGGGACCCAGCGTCACCTTCACGGCGTTGGCGAGGACGTCGACGCCGCGGAGCATGCGCTCGCGGGCATCGGTGGAAAATTTCACGTCTTTGGCGGACATTTCATCTAACTCCTTGCGATTCAACCAATCGGTCTGGCAGCGGTCAGGCTGCGGCGCGAACCTTCGCGGCGGACTCGATCACGCCGAGAATGTCGCTTTCCTTCATGATGACGAGGTCCTCGCCATCGATCTTCACCTCGGTGCCGGACCATTTGCCGAAGAGGACGCGGTCGCCCGTCTTCACATCCAGCGGGGTCACCTCGCCCTTCTCGTTACGGGCGCCCGGGCCCACGGCGATCACTTCGCCCTGGATCGGCTTTTCCTTGGCCGTATCGGGAATGATGATGCCGCCCGCGGTCCTCTCGTCCTCGTCGGTGCGACGGACCAGAACGCGGTCGTGCAGCGGCCGAAATTTCATTTCCAACCTCCATTTTCAAGCTGTCACTGGTTCAAGCGATGGAAAATCGAAGGACCCGGCAAAAGCCAGCGCCCTTCGCAGGCGCATTTAGGCAGCGCTGTTAGCACTGTCAAGATTTGAGTGCCAAAGATTGTTAGCAGCGGCAGGGGTTTGCTGCCAACAAATTGTTTTCATTGGGAAAAAATCTGGACGACGGGGCGACTCGCGATATCATGGTGCACTGCAATAGTGGCAACATTCGAGCGAGGAACCCGATGATCGACACGGAATTCCGGGCGCAATTGAAGGGCTACAGCCTCACCACGGCGGAAATCCTGTACCGGCTGCCGGACCATCCCGGCCTGCTGCAAAGCTACCTGTGGCAGGACTACGATGTGGCGCCCGATTTCCCGAAACTGCTCGATTTCCTGGGCTTCTGGAGCAAGACGCTGGAGGGGCCCCTGTACAAGGTCAGGGTGGCCCACCGGCGGCTGATCTCGCCGAGGGAGTTCGCCTATGTGGACGGGGAATTCCGTCTCCACTGACGCCAGGAGAAGGAGAACTGGCCAGGGCTAGTTCGCGGCGGACTTGGCGGCGATGACGACCCGGGTGGTGGTCGAGCGGATCAGCAGCGGGGCCGCCGTCGCCCGCCAGTATTCGAAGGTGATGTCCGCCGTGCCGGGAGCATTGGCGTGGACGGCCACGTTCAGCAGGCTTTCCTGCTTGAAGAACATCGACCTGCCTTCCTCCGACAGGATCCAGCCGAGCTGGTCCACCTTGACCAGGTCGAGGCCGCGGCTGTTGGCGGAGCTGAGCTGCCAGCGGTAGCCGGCCTTGGGATTGCCGGGCAGCTTGAGCATGACGACCTCCCCCACCCGGGCATGGCGGATGTCCGACGGCTCGGCCAGCGCGGGGCCCGCCAGAAGCGCCAGGGCGCAGATCAGAACTATGGGCAATCGGGACATCCGGGCGGTTCCACCTGCAGCGGCATTCACGGCGCCAGTCTGCGTGAAGTTCATTATGGTCCCGTTAACCGCGCGAAATTCCGTAACCGCGCGAAATTCCGTCGCGGATAGTGAGACACAGTGTTCCAATTCAGCCATGCCACCTGCTATGACGGGCGCAATAACAAAGACAAACCGGGGGAGGCAGGCGTGCCCTATTCCATCTATCGGCCCGAGCTCATGGGCGAGGCGAAGCTCGAGCCCGCCGGACGGTTCGAGGCGGGGTCGTGGCAGACCTTCAAACTCACCTACACCTGCGGACGCTTCGGCATCGACGACACCGGCAGCCTGAAGATCGGCATGCGCTTCGCCACCGACTTCGGGCCGGTGCAGTTCACCGACCCCAAGGCGCCGGGCTACACCACCGTGGTCGCCTCCAACGGCGCGGTGCTCGACTGCCGCTGGGAGTTCAAGCGCAACATCCGCCCCTGGAGCCGGTCGCTCTACATCGGCGTGGTGAAGCATTTCCTCGCCGAGGGCGACACCATCACCATCACCTTCGGCGACAGGAGCGGAGGCTCGCCCGGCGTGCGGCTGCAGACCTTCTGCGAGAAGGAATTCGAGTTCCGGGTCTTCACCGACAACATCGCCACCTACGATTACGTGGCGCTGCCGGTGTCGCCGCGGATCGACATCGCGCCGGGCCCGGGCGTGGAATGGCACGCGGCGCTGCCGACGCTGGTGCGCGCGGGCGAGCCGTTCCGTCTCTCCATCAAGTGCAACGACAAGTGGGGCAACCCGAGCGACCTCGTCGATGCGACGCTCAGGCTCGAGGCGAGCGCGCCGGTCGAGGGGCTGCCCGATACGGTGAAATTCGAGAAAGGCAGGTTCGCCTGCATCGTGGACGGGTTGAAGGTTTCCAGCCCCGGCGACCTGACCGTGCGGGTTCTGGACGGCAAGGGCGGGGAACTGGCGCTGACCAATCCCCTGCGTATCGCCGAAAAGCCCGGGCGCGTGCACTACTGGGGCGACCTGCACGGGCAGAGCAACGAGACGCTCGGGACGAACACGGCGAAGGAGTACTTCCTGTTCGGCCGCGACCGCGCCTTTCTCGACGTCATCTCGCACCAGGGCAACGACTTCCAGATCACAGGGGAGTTCTGGAAGGAACTGAACGAGCTGACCGCGGAGCTGGACGAGCCCGGACGATTCGTCTGCATTCCCGGATACGAGTGGTCGGCGAACACGGCCGTCGGCGGCGACCGCAACGTGTTCTACCGGCGCGAGGGGCGGCCCATCTACCGCTCGTCCCACGCGCAGGTGGAGGACATGTCGGACGAGAAGGCCGACGCCCACAACGCGCATGAGCTGTTCGAGCGGCTGAAGGACGAGGACTGCGTCATGTACGCCCATTGCGGCGGGCGCTATGCCGACATCACCTACGCCCATGACGGCCGCAAGGAGCATTCGGTGGAGGTGCATTCCTCCTGGGGCACCTTCGAGTGGCTGCTGCACGACGCGCTCGACAGCAACTACCGGGTCGGCGTTGTGTGCAACTCGGACGGCCACAAGGGCCGCGTCGGCGCCAGCTATCCGGGCGCGTCCTTCTTCGGGGCACTCGGCGGGCTGACCTGCTTCCTGGCGCCGCGGCTCGACCGCGACGCCATCTTCGAGGCGATCCGCCGGCGGCGGCACTACGGCACCACCGGCAACCGCATGCTGCTCGACGTGGGCATCGCCCTTGACGCGCCCGGCGAGGTGTTCCTCACCGATCCCGCGCTGGGGCCGGCGAAGTCGGAGAAAGCCGGCCGCCTGCTGATGGGCGACATCGCGAAAGTGTCGGACAGCGAGGTGACGCTGGACATTGAGGCGGCCGGTTCCTCGCCGATCGAGCGCATCGACGTGTTCGACGGGCGGGACCATATCGACAGCGTGCGCGGCTATGCGGCCAAGGACGGCGGCAGGCGCGTGCGCATCATGTACGAGGGGGCGGAATATCGCGGCCGCGCCCGCACGACCACCTGGGACGGCTCCATCGCCGTCACCGGAAACGGCATTGCCAGGGCGGTGATGCGCAACAACTGGAACCTCGACCGCGGCCTGAAGCTGGATGGCGCGCAAAAGGCCACCTTCAAGGCGGTGACGACGGGGAACTTCGGCGTCATCGACCTGTGGCTGGAGAAGCAGGGCGAGGGCCGGCTCAAGGTCGAGACAGCCCATGCCTCCCTCGATCTCGACATCGCGAAGATCGGCTTCGAGGAAACCCGCAAGGACGCCGGCGGCCTCGGCCGCGCGCTCAGCGCGTGGCGCCTGCCGGACGAGATGACGTCCTGGCGCATGACCCATAAGGTCAAGGTGCCGGTGCGCGCGAAGGGCGATACGCGCCTTTATGTGCGCGTGACGCAGGAGGATGGCCACCGGGCCTGGACCAGCCCGATCTACCTGTTCCGGTAAGCGGTAAGCCCACTCCCGAAACCCCGGCTTCAAGCCGGGGTCCAGCTCGCTGCGGGAGTTCTAGTGGCGCGTAGCCCGGGTGGAGCGCAGCGAAACCCGGGAGCAAGAAGGACGGCGGTTCCCGGATTTCGCTGCGCTCCATCCGGGCTACCTGTTCCGCAGGGCGCGATCAGCCCTTCGAGGGCAGCGCAGGATCGGATGGATCCGCGGGCTTCCGCGCGCCGTGGCCATATTCGAAGATGCGCGAACCGGCCTTGTCCAGGATGGGGCGCAGGTCCCTGAACACCTTACCGTAGAGATAGAAGGGAATGCGCGGGAAGAGGTGGTGGATCAGGTGGAAGTTCTGGAACATGTAGGCCCAGTTCACCACCGGCTCGAGCAGCCTGCCGCGCACCCAGAACACATTGGTGTCGCGGAAGCGTTCCTTGGTCACGTGCGGCTGATGGGTGAGGTAGGCGAAGAAGTAGATGATCATCGCCGAGCCGATCCAGTGCGGCCCGAGCCACAGGGCCAGCACCTCGCGCCAGTAGCCGAACACGCACAGCCAGA
>JBFWSL010000005.1:0-32708 GCA_050248375.1 Hyphomicrobiales bacterium
GCAACACGACATGGATGAGCCAACTTCAAAACGATTCGAAAGATTTTCTCGTCCCGCTTCTGCTTGGGCAAAACGTATCGTTGCACCGACGCGCCCAAACATTGATCGCTACATGGGCCACCATGTTTACGATGGTCGCGGAGCGATTTGATACCAATCAGAAGATGATCTCTATTCCGAACCAACAATTGCTCACATTCAAACGCATTAAACGACCTCCAAAAGGATGGAAGATTTGGGTCGCGCCAACGTCCGTGGAATCCAATGGCGCGGTTAGTCGAAGTACGGTTCCAGTTTCAGCCAACGACAAAATGCCAGAAAAGGACGCGGACGGTCGTGATCTCCCAAATACTCAAACTACCACTCTGCTCATTGGCAAACTCCTGATTCACACATTTAGCTCCGTTCACGCTGGAACAGTCAAACGCAAGTCGCTGTCCGGCGTTACGCAAATCTGGCCCATCAAAAGAAGCCCGATCTATTGGGCAGACTGCCCCACAGTCGAAAAGGAAGGTGCCGATGTGATTGCGGAGTGGCTTCCCGTTAAGGGGAGGCAGAAAGCCGCCGAACTGTTGAAAACGGGCGGGGATAGCTTTGCTAAGCTGCGATAAAATCAGCTAAAAATGGGCCCATGCTCCACGTCACGGGCCACATTTACATCGCTGAGAACGAGCTGGAGGAGCATTTCATCCGCGCCTCCGGCCCCGGCGGCCAGAATGTCAACAAGGTGGCGAGCGCGGTGGAGCTGCGCTTCGATGCGGCCCGCTCGCCCAATCTTCCCGCGCCGGTGCGCGCCCGGCTGCTGCGTCTCGCCGGCGCCCGCACCACCAGGGACGGCGTCGTCGTCATCCGCGCCGAGCGGTTCAGGACACAGGAGCGCAACCGCGCCGACGCCCGCGAGCGGCTACTGCGACTCATCGCCCGCGCCGCCGAGACGCCGAAGCCGCGCGTGGCGACGAAGCCTTCGCGGGCGGCGAAGGAAAAGCGCATCAAGACGAAAAAGCAGCGCGGCGCGACCAAGAAGCTCAGGCGCGACATTCCGGGCGACGACTAGAAGGGATCAGAACTGGGCGCTGCCGAAGCTGGTGGGAGCGGTGTCGATCACCCGCGTGCCGAACTTCTGCACTTCCAGCACGGCGAGGCCGCGCTCCGAAGTGCCGTCGGGCAGGAGGCGGAACAAACCGTCCACCCCGGCGAAGCCGCTGGAGCGCGTAAGCTGCGCCGGGGCGAATCGCTGGCCGCGGGAGGACTTGGCGAGCGACACCGCCAGGCTCACCGCGTCATAGGAAAGGCTCGCCAGCCTGGGCGGCGTCGACTCGTAGGTCTTCACGTAGTTCTGCGTGAAGTTCTGCCATCCGGCCGGGTCGGGCGCGGGGAACCATCCGCCTTGCAGCGACTTTTCCCGCGCCACGTTGGGGAAGTCCCATTCCTGCGTGCCGATCACCTTCACCTGGCCGGTGTCGATCTCGAAATAGGGAATGAGCGCCGCCACCTGCGGCAGGATTTCCGCGCCGGCCGGGATGAACAGCGCGTCGATCTGCCGGCCTTCGCCCCTGGCGTATGCCGCGACCCTCTTGGCGGGTTCGAGCATGCCGTTGGCGTCGAGCGGGAACTTCTCCAGCGCCACCAGGTTGCCGCCGCGCTGGGAGACGGAGTCGCGGAAGGCGCGCTCCACAAGCTGGCCGTAGGGCGTGTTGGGAATGAGCGCGGCGAAGTTCCGCCGCCCCTGCGCCACCGTGTAGCCGACGATGCGCGGCACGTCGCGCCCGGCCAGGAAGCTCAGCAGGTAGACGCCGTTGCCCGCCACCGTGCGGTCGCTGGAAAAGGCGATCATGGGGACGCCCGCGGCCCGCACCGCCGGCGCCGCCGCCGTCACCTCCTTGGCGAACAGCGGCCCGATGATCAACTCCGCGCCTTCCGCCACGGCGGCCTCCGCGGCGGCCCGGGCGCCTTCGGGCGTGCCCATGGTGTCCTTGCTCAGCAGGGTCACGTTGGGGTTGTTGAAATCGAACAGGGCGAGTTCGCCCGCCTGCTTCATGGCCTTGGCCACGTTGGCCGTGTTGCCTGGCGCGGAGAGCGGCAGCAGCACCGCCACCTTGACGCTCGGACCGCTGGCGCCGCCGAGCTGCTGCTCGGGTCCGTCGGCGAAGTTGCGCGCGCCGCCCCCTCCGCACGCCGCCAGCGCGGCCGCGAACAGGCACAGGGCCGCAAGGCCCAGCAATGGCCTCGTCAACGCCGAAAGGACAGCCGGAATGCGCATGTTGCCCCTTGCCCGATCCCGCCGCCGGTCGCGGGTCCCGCTCCACTTGTCTGCCGCCGTTTGTCAGAGCGGATGACCATCCTACGACCCTCGCGCGCAGCCGTCATCAGGCAATCACCGGCCCTGCGGGAGCGCCCGTGGACGCCATGTTCGAATATCGCCTACAGTCTGGCAGGAAAATGGCCGCGGACGCGGCGTTTCGCGAAATTCCAGCAGGGCGGCACGGCATGGCGAGGCGGCAACAGGACAAGGCACGGCCCGAGCGCCCGGCCGCCGCCGACGGCGCGGGGCGGCGCAAGCTGCAGTCCTGCGTGTCCGCCGCCCTCGACAAGGCGCTGGACGCGCCGCTGGAGCCCGCGCTCTATCTGGTCTCCACGCCCATCGGCAATCTCGCCGACATCTCGCTGCGCGCGCTCGCAACCCTCGAGCGGGCCGGTGTGCTTTTGTGCGAGGACACCCGTCACAGCCGCAAGCTGCTCACCCATTTCGGCATCTCGCGCGAGGCCGAGCCCTATCACGAGCACAACGCCGCCGCCGCCCGCCCGCGCATCATCGCCCGCCTGCGCGCCGGCTTTTCCGTGGCGCTGATCTCCGACGCGGGCACGCCGCTCGTCTCCGACCCCGGCTACAAGCTCGCCCGCGCTGCGCTCGACGAGGGGTTGAAGGTCGTCGCCGTTCCCGGTCCTTCCGCGGCGCTCGCCGGCCTCAGCGTCTCCGGCCTGCCGAGCGACCGCTTCCTGTTCGCCGGCTTTCTGCCCCCCAGGGCCGATGGCCGCCGCGCGCGGCTGAAGGATCTGTCCGGGGTCCCGGCCACGCTGGTTCTCTTCGAGGCCCCGCAGCGTCTCGCCGCCATGCTGGCCGACGCGGCCGATATCCTGGGCGCGCGCCCGGCGGCGGTCGCGCGCGAGCTCACCAAGCTGCATGAGGATATCCTGCACGGAACCCTGCCGGAACTTGTGGACAAGCTGGGGACATCGGCCACGCTTAAGGGCGAGGTCGTCGTGCTCGTGGGCCCTCCGGTCCCTTCGGAAGTCGGGGATGTGGATATCGCCGCTGCCCTGGCCGGAAAATTCGCGCAGTCGAGCTTCCGCGACGCCGTGCGCGAGGTCTCCGAGGAACTCGGGGTTCACAAGAGCCGCGTCTACCGCATCGGCCTCTCGCTGAAGCAGACGGAAGCGGGATGACGGCGCGCGACCGCCGCGCCGCCGAGCGCAGCGGCATCGCCGCCGAGCGCGCCGCCGCCTGGCTGCTTGCGCTCAAGGGCTATCGCCTCCTCGAGCGCCGTTACCGTTCGCCCGCCGGGGAGATAGACCTCATCGCCGCGCGCGGCCGCAGGCTCGCCTTCGTTGAGGTCAAGCGCCGCGCCTCCGGCGCCGATGCCGCCTGGTCCGTGCTGCCCCGCCAGCAGCAGCGCATCGCCCGCGCCGCGGGTCATTGGCTCGCCCGCCGGCCCGCCTATGCCGGGCACGACATCGGCTTCGATGTCGTCCTCGTGGCGCCATGGTCCATCCCGCGACATTTGCGTGACGCATTTCGGGTTTGACGCAGCGCCCCTTTGGCGTCAGCTTCGCGCCAGCCCGAACGAGATTCCCGCCCAACAGACCAGGAAACGGCAATGCCTCTCAGCGTCGCCTTCCAGATGGACCCCATCGACCGCATCGACATCCGCGGCGATTCCACTTTCGCCCTGCTGCTGGAAGCGCAGAAGCGGGGGCATGAGATTTTCTATTACACGCCGCCCGACCTCGCCTTCTATGGCGGGCACCTGCAGGCGCGCGGCCACACTCTGGCGGTGGAGGACAAGCCCGGCGCGCACTACACGCTTTCCGATCCCCGCATCGTCGACGTGGGCGATTTCGACGTGGTGCATTTGCGCCAGGACCCGCCCTTCGACATGGCCTACATCACCACCACCCATCTGCTGGAGCAGATCCATCCCGAGACGCTGGTGGTGAATGATCCGGCTTCCGTGCGCAACGCGCCGGAAAAGGTCTTCGTGCTCGACTTCGTGGACCTGATGCCGCCGACCATGGTCACCCGCTCGCTGGCCGACGTGAAAGCCTTTCGCGAGGAATACAGGGACATCATCGTCAAGCCGCTTTATGGCAACGGTGGCGCCAGCGTGTTCCGGCTCTCGCCCGAGGACACCAATCTCGGCTCGCTGGTGGAGCTGTTCCAGACCGTCTTCCGCGAGCCCTTCATGGTGCAGCAGTATCGTCCCGAGGTGCGCAAGGGCGACAAGCGCATCATCCTGGTGGATGGCGAGATCGCCGGGGCCATCAACCGCGTGCCCGCCGCCGACGAGACCCGCTCCAACATGCATGTGGGCGGCAAGCCCGCCGCGGTGGAGCTGACCAGGCGCGACCGCGACATCTGCGAGCGTCTCGGGCCCGAGCTGAAGAAGCGCGGGCTGATCTTCGTCGGCATCGACGTCATCGGCGACTGGCTCACCGAGATCAACGTCACCTCCCCGACCGGCATCCGCGAGGTCAAGCGCTTCGGCGGCAACGACATCGCCGCCATGATCTGGGATGTCATCGAGGAGAAGGTCGGCGACTGAGTCCGCGTGCCTACAGTCCCCTCAGCCAGGCGACGATCTGCGGCGTGGCGGTCTCCACCGAGTCGATATGCCCGCCGCCCTGGATGACCAGGTAGAGATTGTTCGCGTGCGCCGGCGCCCGGGCGTAGGCGTAGCGCTCCCCGCGCTTGAACATGAAGTCGAGCGTGCCCACGACCCACAGCAGCGGCGTGCCGGGCTTCAGCGCGGCGGCGTTCTTCGGGAATGACGCGGGCCCGTCCGGCGCGAACCAGCTCAGATAGTCGCGCGCCTTCGCGGCGATGGTGAACTTGCGGTTCTGGTCGTAGTCGATGAACTGGCCAGCGCGGTCGCCCTCGCCTTTCGCCACCAGCGCCGCGGCGCGCTTCCAGTCGTGCTCCAGCCGCTTCTGGTAGCCTTCCACATCCGGCACATGGCCGCCGGCCAGCGCCATGACGCCCGCAAGCCCCTCGCGTCGCGCACCGTAACCGAGAGCCGCATTCGCCCCCATGCTGTGCCCGCCGACGACAATGCGCGTTGCCCCCTGCTGTTTCAGGCCTTCCACGGCTGTATCGATCTCGGCCATCGACTCCTCGTAGCCGAGCGCGAGATTGCGGGTCTTCGACCACGCCATGTCGGGGGTCGCCACCAGGAAGCCTTCGACTTCGAGCGCCCGCGCAAGCTTTCCGACCGGGGATTTGGGCAGCGCCGTGCTGCCCTTGCCATGCATCAGCACGACACCGAGGCGTTCCTGCCCATGCGAGGGCATGACCGGCGGGAGCGCCGCGGCGAGCAGAAGCGTCGCGAGGGCCGCCAGCGCGCGCGCGGCTGCGGCAGGCATGGCCGGCGTCACCGCCTCCGGCTGCTGCGCGCCCGCGTGCTTCCCGAAGACCTGCCGCCCGTGCGCGGGGCGGTCCGCTTGGCGCTGCGGGACTTCGCAGCGCCGGCCGTCTTCCTCGCGCCCGATGTCTTCTTGGAGCCCGACGGCTTCTTCGCCCCGGGCGGCTTTGATCCTGTTTTTTTCCTTGCGCCGGAGGATGCGGCCGACTGGCGCGCGGCGGCCACCACCGCCGACTGCGCCACCACCCGCTGCGGTTCGGGTGCGGAAGCGGAGCGTCCGGTTTCCTCTCTCCCCTCGCCGCCACCGTGGAACACGCCCCAGGCATGAGCCGCCACACCCGCGCCCCAGCCGAGGACCGGCCACCAGACCCAGTCCAGCCCGGGCGGGGTGGACAGGTCCACCCAGACCAGCAGTGCGCTCACTGCGACATAGACGAACAGATGCACCCAGAAGCCGCGGCGCTCCTCGCTCGCCAGCAGCGGCGGATTGTCGTCGCGGTCCCGCAGCCACAGCCCCAGGCCATGCGCGGCCACCCCGATGCCCCAGCCGAACAGCGGCCACTGGAACCAGTATTTCACCGGCTGTCCCTCCGGGGGAACCTGCATGAGGTTCCACGCGGCCAGCCCCGCGCAGACAACAGCCCAGGCGCCTGCGTGGATGAGAAAGGCGCGTGCTTCGGGGGAACGTATCCAGGACATGTTGACCTCCTGTGGCAGGGTATAATAGGGGCAACACTAGCACGGCCATAGAGTTTCAGGTGAGGCGCGGAGGCGATGACGGCTAGCGAGATTGGCCTGCTGCTGATGTCGCTTCTGGTGCTTCTGCGTACCTTGCCGGCGGTCAGGCGCCAGTGGCGCGAGGACCGGCCTGGCTTCTACAAGACCCTGCGGATGATGGGCTTCTACGCGCTGTGGTGCGGCTTCGGGCTGTGGCTGCTGTTCGCCGTGGCCAGCCCGCCCGGCCCGGACGCCGTCCCGCCCGGCAAGGAAGGAAAATCCTTCGCCATAGCCGGGCTGGCCATCGGCTGGGTCGGTTACGGCGCTCTCTGGCTGATCCGCCTGGTGCCCCGTTACACGACGGTCCCCGCATGGCTGTTGCGTCCCTTCGGCATTCCCGATCTCGTGCTCCTGGGTATCCTCGCGGCGTCCGTCATCTCGATCCTGCGGGCGTAAGCGCTGCCGGCACGCGCATGTTCTTGGAATGTTCTTGAATCTTTCCTTCCGCGGCGCTAGTCTATCGGGAGACCGGCCGGATATCGGTATGTGACCGGCCCAGTCGAAGGGGGGAAGATCATGGCACTTCCGAAATACATGCTGGGTTACAGCAAGACATCCGGGAAATGGGAACTGACCGATTCCAGCGGCTCGGTGGTAAAGCGGTTTGCCGCCAAGGCCGATGCTCTCAAGGGCGGGGTGCTTTCCCGCGCCGTCAAGGGCAAGGGCTCTGTCCGCATCCGCAAGCAGGACGGCAGGATCCAGTCCGAGCGCACCTATCCGCGCAGCGCCGATCCCCGCGGCTCCAGGGGCTGAGCCCGGCGGGAGGCGGCGATGTACGCGCAGGTCGCAACCGTCGCCTTCGAAGGCATCGAGGCCCGGGCCGTCTCCGTCCAGGTGCAGGTGGCGCCGGGCCTGCCGGCGTTCACGGTCGTTGGCCTCCCCGACAAGGCGGTTGCCGAGAGCCGTGAGCGTGTGCGCGGCGCGCTCAACGCGGTCGGGCTCGCTCTGCCGCCGAGGCGCATCACCGTCAACCTCGCCCCCGCCGACCTGCCCAAGGAAGGCAGCCACTACGACCTGCCAATCGCATTGGGGTTGATGGCCGCCTCCGGCGCGGTCGCCCCCGACGCCATCTCCGGCTATTGCGTCATCGGCGAGCTTTCCCTCGACGGCTCCATCGCGCCCGTGGCGGGGGCCCTGCCTGCCGCCATCGGCGCCAACGCGCAGGGCAGGGGCCTCATTTGTCCCCATGCCTGCGGCGCGGAGGCCGCCTGGGCGGCGGAGGACATGGACATCCTCGCCCCCCGCAACCTGCTCGCCCTCATCAATCACTTCAAGGGACTGCAGACGCTGCCCCGGCCCGAGCCGGCGATCGAGGCGGATAACGGCGACCTGCCAGACCTGAAGGACATCAAGGGCCAGGAGACGGCCCGCCGCGCACTGGAGCTGGCGGCCGCCGGCGGTCACAACCTGCTTATGGTCGGCCCTCCCGGCGCCGGCAAGTCGATGCTTGCCCGGCGGCTGCCCTCGATCCTGCCGCCGCTCGATCCCCGCGAGCTGCTTGAAGTCTCCATGCTCCACTCGCTCGCGGGCGCGCTGTCGGGCGGGCGCATCGGCCGCTCGCGTCCCTTCCGCTCGCCGCATCACTCCGCCTCCATGGCGGCCCTCGTCGGCGGCGGTACGCGGGCGCGGCCGGGCGAGGCGGCTCTGGCCCATCACGGCGTCCTGTTCCTCGACGAGTTGCCGGAGTTCAGCCCCCAGGTGCTGGACGCCCTGCGCCAGCCCCTCGAATCCGGCGAGACGGTGATCGCGCGCGCCAACCACCGCGTCGTCTATCCTTCGCGCGTGCAGCTTGTCGCCGCCATGAATCCCTGCCGCTGCGGCCATGCGGGCGAGCCGGGCCACGCCTGCCGCCAGGGCAAGGCCTGCGCCGAGCGCTACCAGGCGCGCATCTCCGGCCCGCTGCTCGACCGTATCGACATGCAGATCGAGGTGCCCGCCATCACCGCCGCCGAACTGATCATGCCCGCGCCGTCGGAAGGCTCGGCGCAGGTGCGCGCGCGGGTCGTGGCCGCCCGCCAGCTTCAGCGCGCCCGCTTCGGGGCGCTCGGAAAGCCCGGCGTCGGCACCAATGCCCAGTGCTCGGGCCCGCTGCTGGAGGAGGTCGCGGCCCCCGACAGGGCGGGCCTCGCCCTGTTGCGCGACGCGGCGGAAAGCCTGCGGCTCTCCGCCCGGGGCTATCACCGCACCCTGCGCGTCGCCCGCACCCTTGCCGACCTCGACGGCGAGGAAGCCGTGCGCCGCATCCACGTCGCCGAGGCGCTCAGCTATCGCGGCGAGACCTTGCGCCGCCGGGTGGCGGCCTGAACCGCCGGTTCCGGCGCGCCCGGGCCTTCCCCCTCCGGCACAGCCGGTAAGCCTTTATCAAGCAACATCTGGTCTGCTGGCTTGTCCTCGGGTCGGGGCCTGTGCCCCGATTCGCTCGCCGGGGCCTGTGCCCGCGTAAACCCGGAGCCGAGCCGTTGCCACCGCCTCGCATCGTCGCGCCGCAGGAAGACCTGAAGGCCGCAAATTCCAATGCTCCGCCTCCCCTCGGGAAGGGCCGTTCGGGCCTGCCCGCGCGGCTGCCCGAAGGCTGGCACCGCTGGACGGCGGGCGGAGGTCTGCTCTCCGCGGCCGCCGCTCTGGGCGCCGCCGGCGCCCTGGCCGGTCCCGTCATCGCCCCCGCCGCGCTGGCAGGCCTCGCCGCCGCCGTGCTGGGAGCAGCGGGCGGGCTGGAGCTTTTCGCCGCGGCGAAGGCGGGCGGACGCCCAGGGGCTGACGAGACCGCGGCGCTGAAGGAGATATCCGCGCGCCTCGAGCGCGGCCTGGAAACCCTCAACGACCTCGAGTGGGAGATGCGCGAGAGCGAGGCGCGCTACCGCGACCTGCTCGACCGCCAGGGCGACGTCATCCTGCGCCGCGACGCCGACAGCCGCCTCACCTTCGTCAACGACGCCTTCTGCAGGGTTTTCGGGCTGGTGCGCGAGGCGACCATCGGCCAGCCCTTCGCGCCCGATCTGCTCGACGGCCAGGCCCGCGACTGGGTCATGCGCCCCGATATCCGTGGCACCGTGCGCTACGAGCAGAAAATCGACACGACCCGGGGTCCGCGCTGGTTCCTGTGGGAAGAGTTCGCCATCCGCGGCGACGACGGCGTGTTGCGCGAGGTGCAGGCGTCCGGCCGCGACATCACCGAGCAGCGCGAGGCGGAAGTGAAGCTGCAGAAGGCGCGCGAGGAGGCCGAGACGGCCAACCGCGCCAAGTCGCGCTTCCTCGCCACCATGAGCCACGAGATCCGCACGCCCATGAACGGCATACTGGGCATGACCGGCCTGCTGCTCGACACCGAGCTCAGCCCCGAGCAGGGCACCTACGCGCGCGCCATCACCACCTCGGCACGGACACTGCTGTCGCTGATCGACGAGATTCTCGACTTCTCCAAGATCGAGGCGGGCAAGCTCGAGCTGACCGTGGCGCCCTTCGAGCTGGCGGAGACCGTCCAGGGCGTGGTGGAGCTGCTCGCACCGCGCGCCTACGACAAGGGGCTGCAGTTCGGCTGGACCATCGACCCCGAACTGCCGCGCAGCGTCGTCGGCGACGAGATCCGGCTTCGCCAGATCCTCATCAACCTGATCGGCAACGCCATCAAGTTCACCGAGACCGGGGGCGTGCTGCTGCAGGTGCGCAAGGCGCATCTGGATGGCGAGACGGTGCGCTTCAGCGTGCGCGATACCGGCTGCGGCCTGGGTCCGGAAGCGCGCGAAAGCATCTTCCGCGAGTTCGTGCAGGCGGATTCCACGCCTTCCCGCCGCCATGGCGGCACCGGCCTCGGCCTTGCCATCTCCCGCCGGCTGGTGGAGATGATGGGCGGCGAACTCGGCGTCGAGAGCGAGCCCGGCGCGGGCTCCACCTTCTCTTTCGCCCTGGCCTTTCCCGTCGGCGAGGGCGTTCCCCGGCTTGGCGAGGGCATGACCCCGGCGGCGCGAGCGCGGCACGTGCTGCTCATGATGCCGGATATCGAGGGCGAGGCGCTTGCCACGCTGCTGCGCTCCGCCGGCGCCACCGTCACCTCGTGCCGGCCCGAGCACGCCTCCGTCGAACTGTGGAGCGCAATCGAGGGCGGCCGTCCCGTCGATACCATCATCGCCGACGCTTCCCTCGCCGAGGCTGCCCGTCCCGTCATCATCACGGCGGCGGAAGCGCGCTGCGCGCCGGTCAACGCCATCGTGGTCATCGGCCCCGCCGGGCGTGGCGACATCCCGCGCCTCAAGGGTCTCGGCTATCCGTCCTATCTTGTGCGGCCGGTGCGGCCGGCCTCGCTGCTCGCCCGCGTCGCCGGCGAGGCGGCGGGCAAGCCGCCGCGCTCCACGCGCCGGGGGACAGGCAGGGCCGCCCATCTGCGCGCGGTGGAGCCGCCGGCGCGCCGCCGGGTGCTGCTCGCCGAGGACAACGACATCAACGCGCTGCTGGCGACGAAGATGCTGGAGCGGGCCTCCTGCGAGGTGACGCATGTGCGCGACGGCCGTGCCGCCGTGGACGCCGTGCAGGCGTCGCTGGAGCCTGGCGAACACCCTTTCGACCTCGTGCTGATGGACATCCACATGCCCGAGATGGATGGCATAGAGGCGGCGGAACGCATCTCGGGCTTCTTCTCCGGCGAGGCCGGCGGGACCGTCCGGCCTCCCATCGTCGCGCTTACCGCCAACGCGTTCCCCGAGGACCGCGAGCAGTATCTCGAGGCCGGGCTCGATGACTATCTTTCAAAACCTTTTGAGCGCGAGGACCTCGAAGCCCTCCTCGCCAAATGGACCCAAGTCCCCATAGGACAGGCGAAATTGCCCGGCGGAGCGAGCTGCGCCTGAGGCGCAGCCCGGCCGGCGGCGCATGGGCGGACGTGTCACGATTCCTTCGAAATGATTTGCTATCGCCTCTTTCATATGGCCGAATCAGCCATATATCGAGGGTGATCCCGCGCCGTCGCGCGGCCCCGTCGGTTCTTTCACTGTAGCGCGGCGTAGGTAACCTGGAGCTTCGGCACATGAGGGCGATTCGGCGCGGACTGGTTTCCCGGTTCATACCCATGCGATCTCCGGACAGCCTGCCCCAGGGCGGCCTGTTCTTCCGGCCAAAGCCGAAGCGCCCCATCCTTGCGCGCCATGCGGGGCCGCCCCGCGTGTATGCGCGCATCGGCAATCTCGAGGTGCGCCTCGCCCAGACCCGCGGCGACGTCAAGCGCGCCCAACGCCTGCGCTATCACGTCTTCTTCGAGGAGATGTCCGCGCTGCCCGACGCGCTGGCCGCCATGTCGCGCCGCGACGAGGACAGCTTCGACGCCTGGTGCGATCACCTGCTGGTGGTGGATACCAGCCAGGAGGAGAAGGGTCTGCGCCGCTGGCGCAGGCGTCCCCGCGTCGTCGGTACCTACCGCGTCTTGCGCCAGACCGTGGCCGACCGCAACGAAGGCTTCTATACCCAGGGCGAGTACGACGTCGCCGCCCTGGTCGAGCGCATGGGCGGCGGCTGCCGCTTCATGGAACTCGGCCGCTCCTGCGTGCTGAAGCCATACCGCAACAAGCGCACGGTCGAATTGCTGTGGCAGGGTATCTGGACCTATGCCCGCGAGCACGGCATCAGCGCCATGTTCGGCTGCGCCAGCTTCGAGGGCACCGATCCCCGCCAGCACGCCATGGCGCTCAGCTTCCTGCATCACTTCGCCCGCTCCCCCGAGAAGTGGCGCGTGGATGCTCACGACGATCTCGCCGTTCCCATGGACATGATCCCCAAGGACCAGATCGACCCGCGCGCGGCGATCCGGTCCCTGCCGCCGCTCATCAAGGGCTATCTGAAAGTGGGCTCGACATTCGGCGACGGCGCGGTGATCGACCATCAATTCGGCACCACCGACGTCTTCGTCATCCTGCCGGTCGAGCATATCCAGTCGCGCTATTTCGACCACTTCGGCGCGCCGGACGAGATCAAGCCGGTATACGCCGAGGACGGCAGCCGCCTGAACTGAGGCGCCGCCAAGTCGGCGGTCACATCCACCCGGTCCTACCGGGATGTGGGCACATTCGAGGGGGCCCCGGCCCGCCGTCCGGCGATCAGCCAGTAGATCAACCCGTATACGGCGCCAGCGGCGGCGAGCGCCGCCCATGCCAAGGCTATCGACGGCGCAGGTTTCTGGAAATCGAGCCCCGCAAAAAGGAGGCCATACACAAGGCCGCTCAGCGGCGCGAGAACCGCACCTCCGGCTGCATAGATACGGAGCGACCTGATCGCCTTGCGCTCAGCGTAGACGAGCGCAGGTGCGGCCGGTAGCATCGCCGCCAAGGCGAACATTCCACTGAACCACGTCCATATCCAGGCGAGGTAGACGAGCTCTGACGACATCTCCTGGTTGACCAGGGCCAGTGGCATCGCCACGGCCGCGGCGAGAAACAAGGGACCGATGACAGGCGCCAGATAGCCGCCCGCCACCACGAGGAAGCGGTCCACCGGCCGCCCCCGGTACACGGCCCACACCAGGGCGGTGGCGAGCAGCGCAAAAATGACGAGTGGCCCCAGCGTCAGGTAGGTGGCCTCCAGCCGCTCACTGTCGTCGAGCATGTTGAAGGAGGCGCGGGAGCGGCTGAGCCAGAACAGCGGCACAAGCCGTGCGATGGCCGCAGCGACGATCAACCCGGCCAGCACCATGATCAGACGAATGAGGCGCACGAATCCTCCTGATTCTGCGTACCCGGATACCGGGGTGGAACTAACCGCCCAGATCGAACGCGGCCAGCGCCGCCAGGTTCACCAGGTCCGCATCCGTGGCGCCGAGCGGCGCGATCTGCACCGGCTTGTCCAGCCCCACCAGCAGCGGTCCGATCACCGTGCTGCCCCCAAGTTCCTGCAGCATCTTGGTGGAGATGCTGGCGCTGTGGAAGGCGGGCATCACCAGCACGTTCGCCGTCTGCGTCAGCCTGGAGAACGGGTACATGGCCAGCAGCCGCGGATTGAGCGCCACGTCCGCGGCGAGGTCGCCGTCGAACTCGAAATCGACACCGCGCTGCTCCAGCAGCTCCACCGCCTCGCGCACCTGGTCCGTGCGCTCGCCGGGTGGATAGCCGAAGGTGGAATAGGCGAGCAGCGCCACGCGCGGCGTGAAGCCGAGCCTGGATGCCGCCCCCGCCGCCTCCACGGCGATATCGGCGAGCTGTCCGGCGTCCGGCATGTCGTGCACCGAGGTGTCGGCGATCAGCACCGTCTGCCCCCGGCACACGGCGAGCGAGATGCCGATGGGCCGCCGCCCCGCACGGGGATCGAGCGCCAGCCGGATGTCCTCGTAGACGGCGTACCAGTTGCGGGTGACGCCGGAGATCATCGATTGCGCGTGGCCATGCGCGACCATGCAGGCGGCGAACAGCGTGCGGCGCTTCCGCGCCATGTCGGAGCATTCCTCCCGCAAGTAGCCCTTGCGCTCCAGCCGCGCGTAGAGAAACGCCGCATAGTCTGCGAGCTTGGGCCAGGCTTCCGGCTCGATCACCTCGATGCCGCCCCGGAACCGCACCCCCGCCGCCTCGAAGGCTTCGCGCACCTGCGCCTCCTGGCCGATCAGCACGGGCGAGCCCATGCCCTCGTCGAGGAACCGGCTGGCGGCACGGGCCACCTGCGGCTCGGCGCCTTCCGCGAACACCACCCGCCCCGGCTTGTGCCGCACCCGCTCCGAGATCGCAGCGAGCGTCGCCGCAACCGGGTCCAGCCGCGCTCTGAGCCTCGACACATAGGCCGGCATGTTGACTATGGGCCGCTGCGCCACGCCGCTCTCTATCGCCGCCCGCGCCACCGCCGGGGGGATGTGGGTCATGAGGCGCGGGTCGAAGGGGGCGGGAATTATGTAGTCGCGCCCGAAGCGCGGCCGCCGCCCCTCATAGGCGAGCGCCACCTGGTCTGGCACCTCCGAGCGGGCGAGTTCGGCGAGGGCATGGGCCGCCGCCACCTTCATTTCCATGCTGATGCGCCGCGCCCGCACGTCGAGCGCGCCGCGGAAGATGAAGGGAAATCCCAGCACGTTATTGATCTGGTTGGGATAGTCGGAACGCCCGGTCGCCATGATGGCGTCGTCGCGGACCCCCGCCACCTCCTCCGGCGTGATCTCCGGATCGGGGTTGGCCATGGCGAAGATGATGGGGTTTTCCGCCATCGACCGCACCATCCCGGGCGACATGGCTCCCTTCGCGGAAAGCCCGATGAAGATGTCCGCATCCTTTACCGCTTCGGCCAGCGTGCGCGCCTTGCCCGCCGAGGCATAGGCGGACTTCCACCGGTTCATGCCCTCCTTGCGGCCCTTGAACACCACCCCCTTGGAATCGCACAGCGCGATGTTGGCCTTGCGCGCGCCCATGGCGCACAGCAGGTCGAGCGAGGCGATCGCCGCCGCTCCCGCTCCGTTGCATACGAATCGCGCCTTGCCGATGTCGCGCCCGGTCAGGTGCAGCGCATTGAGGATGCCGGCCGCCACGATCACCGCGGTGCCATGCTGATCGTCGTGGAAGACGGGGATGTCCATCAGCTCCGCCAGCCGCTCCTCGATGACGAAGCAGTCGGGCGCGCGGATGTCCTCCAGGTTGATGCCGCCGAATGAGGGGCCGAGATAGCGCACGGCGTTGACGAAGGCGTCGGCGTCCTCGGTATCGACCAGCAGGTCCACCGCGTCCACGTCGGCGAAGCGCTTGAACAGCGCCGCCTTGCCTTCCATCACCGGCTTGGCCGCCAGCGCTCCCAGGTTGCCGAGCCCCAGGATCGCCGTTCCGTTGGAGACGACCGCCACCAGGTTCCCCTTGTTGGTGTAGTCGAAGGCGCTCGCCGGGTTGTCGGCGATCTCGCGTACCGGCACGGCCACTCCCGGCGAATAGGCGAGGCTGAGGTCGCGCTGGGTCACCATCGGCTTGGTGGCCGCGATCTCAATCTTTCCCGGCCGCCCCTCGCTGTGAAAGCGCAGGACCTCCTGTTCGCTGAAAGACGGCCTCTTGCCGGTCCCGGACATGCGGGCGGTTTCCTCCGGGCGCGCGGCCCAAATGCCCGGCGCCCCTGAAGTTTTTGCCTGTTTCCCCCGAGCTTAGAGCGCCCGCAATCGGGGGACAACTTGGCAAATCGAACCCCCGACGCTTCACCCCCGCCCGTTGCCGGGCTATGTCTCGGGGCGTAGCGGGGGCACGCCACATGGGCAAGACCGGAAGCAGCAAGCGGCCCGAGGCACCGGAAGACACCGGCGTCACGCCGATGATGCGCCAATACCTTGAGATCAAGGCGGCCAATCCGGGCTGCCTGCTCTTCTACCGCATGGGCGATTTCTACGAGCTGTTCTTCGACGACGCCGCCATCGCCTCGCGTGCCCTGGGCATCGAGCTCACCAGGCGCGGCAAGCATCTGGGCGAGGACATTCCCATGGCCGGCGTGCCGGTGGTCCGCGCCGAGGACTATCTGCACAAGCTTATCCGTGCCGGCCATCGCGTCGCCGTCTGCGAGCAGGTGGAGGATCCCGCCGAAGCGAGGAAGCGCGGCTCCAAGGCGGTTGTGTCCCGCGCCGTCGTGCGGCTGGTGACGCCGGGCACGCTCACCGAGGACGCCCTGCTCGACGCCCGCGCCAACAACTACCTGATGGCGGTGTTCCGCGCCCCCACCTCCACCACCAGTCCGGGCGAGGTCTTCGCGCTCGCCTGCCTCGATATCTCCACCGGCGAGTTCCTGCTGGGCGAAGCCCCAGCATCCGATCTGGCCGGAGAGATCGCCCGCACGGGTCCCGGCGAGATCGTGGCGGGGGAGGAACTGGCGGGCGACGAGCGCCTGCGCGCCATCGCCCGCAGGGAGGGCGCGGCCCTGACGCCCGTGCCGCGCGCCAGCTTCGACAGCCTTGCCGGCGAGCGCCTGCTGAAGGAGAAGCTCGGCGTCTCCACCCTCGACGCCTTCGGGGAATTCTCCCGCGCCGAGCTGGCGACCATCGGCGGCCTGCTCACCTATGTTGACCTGACCCAGCTTGGAGCCGCGCCGGCCATCCTGCCCCCGAAGCGCCGCGGCCCGGCCAATACGCTTGTCATCGACGCCGCCACCCGCGCCAGCCTGGAGCTGACCAGGCCGCTTGGCGGCAACAGGCGCGCCACGCTGCTCGGCGTCATCGACCGCACCATGACCGGCGCCGGGGCCCGCGAACTGGCCGCGCGCATCTCCAGCCCGCTTGTCGATCCCGAACAGATCCGCGAGCGCCTCGATGCCGTCGACTGGCTGCTTGCCGCGCCGGTGAAGCGTGCGCGCCTGAGGCAGATTCTCCGCAGCACGCCGGACGTGGCGCGGCCCCTGTCGCGCCTCACCCTTGGCCGTGGCGGGCCGCGCGACCTCAAGGCGCTCGCGGCCGCGCTGGCGGCATCGGGCGAGCTTCACGCGGTCCTCGAAAGCGAAGGCGCCGGCGCCCTGCCGGAGGAACTCGCCAGGGTGGCCGCCACCTTTGCGTCGCTGCCGCCGGAAGCCGCCCGCGAACTCGATGCCGCGCTCGCCGACGAGGTGCCGCTGATGAAGCGGGACGGCGGCTTCGTGCGCGAAGGCTACCGCCAGCCGCTGGACGAGAACCGGCTGCTGCGCGACCGGGGCCGCAAGGTCATCGCCGCCCTGCAAGCGCGCTATGCCGGGGAGACCGGCATCCGCTCGCTGAAGGTGCGCCACAACAATGTGCTCGGCTATTTCGTCGAGGCGACCGCCGCCAATGGCGAGAAGCTCATGGCCGAGCCGCTGAACGCCACCTTCATCCACCGCCAGACGCTGGCCAATGTCATGCGCTTCTCCACCACCGAGCTGGCGGAGACGGAATCGCGCATCGTGCAGGCGGGCGAGCGGGCCCTGGCGCAGGAACTGCAGGTCTTCGCCGAACTCGAGGAACTGGTGGAGAAGCATCGCCCGGTGCTCTCCGGCGCCGGCCGCGCCATCGCCGCCCTCGATCACTATTGCGGCCTTGCGGAGCTCGCCTCCGAGGGCGGCTATGTCCGGCCCGTGGTGGACTCCTCGCGCATCTTCCGCGTCGAGGGCGGGCGGCATCCGGTCGTCGAGCGGGCTCTGCGCGACGGCGGCGGGTCCGGTTTCATCGACAACGACTGCCTGCTGTCGCCCGAGGACGAAAAAGGCCGTCCGGCTCCGCTGATCCTGTTGGTCACGGGGCCCAACATGGCCGGCAAGTCCACCTTTCTGCGCCAGAACGCGCTCATGGTGGTGCTCGCCCAGATGGGCGGCTTCGTGCCTGCCCGCTCCGCCCATATCGGGGTGGTGGACCGGCTGTTCAGCCGCGTCGGCGCCGCCGACGACCTGGCGGGCGGGCGCTCCACCTTCATGGTCGAGATGGTCGAGACCGCCGGCATCCTCAACCAGGCAACCGGGCGTTCCTTCGTCATCCTCGACGAGATCGGCCGCGGCACCGCCACCTTCGACGGTCTTTCCATCGCCTGGGCGGCGGTGGAGCATCTGCACGAGGTCAACGGCGCCCGCGCGCTCTTCGCCACCCACTATCACGAGCTGACCGCGCTCGCGGCCAGGCTCGACCACGCCGCCAACGCCACCATCCAGGTGCGCGAGTGGAAGGACGAGATCGTCTTCCTGCACAAGGTTGTGCCCGGCACCGCCGACCGTTCCTACGGCATTCACGTGGCGCGGCTGGCGGGCCTGCCCCAGGCCGCGCTTGCCCGCGCCGAGGAGGTGCTGGCGCGGCTGGAGGGCGGCGAGCGCGCCGCTGGCGGCGCGGCGCTGGCCGACGACCTGCCGCTCTTCGCGGCGCGGGCCGCGCCTCCCGCCCGCAAGGGGCCGTCGGAGGTCGAGGCGGCGCTGGAATCCGCCAATCCCGACGAAATGTCGCCAAAACAGGCGCTCGAGCTTATCTACCGGCTGAAAGCCCTTGCCGCCGGGGCCGACAAAGCCTGAACGGCTTGTGGTAGACTTTGCCGATCAAACTCCGGTAAGCACCTCCCGGTCATCCCACCGGGTCAGCCAATGGACCAGAGCGTCGCCAAGCCCTCTCCCTATTTCCAGCCCGACGAGTTGCTCGCCGGTCTCGACGCCGTATGGAAAGCGAAGGAGAGCGGGGATTCTGCCGCGCGCGAGCAGCTTCTGAAGCTGCTGCGCGGCGCGGTCGAGGAATCGCGCCGCGAGGCCGAGCGCCAGCTTCTGGCCGACGGCAGCGGGCGCCGCTGCGCGGAAGGCCTGTCCCATTTCCAGGACGAGCTGATCCGCGTCCTCTACCGGTTCACCGTCACCCACATCTACTCCGCCAAGAATCCCTCGGCCGCGGAACGCATGGCCGTTGTGGCGACCGGAGGCTACGGCCGCGGCATGCTGGCGCCGGGCTCCGACATCGACCTGCTCTTCCTGCTGCCCTACAAGCAGACCGCCTGGGGCGAGAGCGTGGTCGAATACATGCTCTACGTGCTGTGGGACCTCGGCTTCAAGGTCGGCCATGCCACCCGCACCGTGGACCAGTGCGTGCGCCTGTCGCTGCAGGACATCACCATCCGCACCGCGCTGCTGGACGCGCGCCTGATCCTGGGCGACGAGGCCCTGTTCGACGAATTCCGCACCCGCTTCCGCAAGGACGTGATCAGGGGAACCGGCCGCGAGTTCGTGGAAGCCAAGCTCGCCGAGCGCGCCACCCGGCACAACCGCGCCGGAGCCTCGCGCTACCTGGTCGAGCCCAACATCAAGGACGGCAAGGGCGGCCTGCGGGACCTGCACACCCTGTACTGGCTCGGCTGCTACCTGCACCCGGCGGAATCCGTACACGAGTTCGTCACCGCGGGCATCTTCTCCGAGGAGGAGTTCCGCACCTTCCAGCGCTGCGTGGATTTCCTGTGGTCCGTGCGCTGCCACCTGCACTTCCTCACCGGCCGGCCCGAGGAGCGCCTCAGCTTCGACCTGCAGATTCCCATGGCCGAGCGGCTGGGCTACCGGGCTCACCGCGGCATGCGCGCGGTCGAGCGTTTCATGAAGCACTATTTCCTGGTGGCCAAGGACGTGGGCGACCTGACCCGCATCGTCTGTTCGGCGCTGGAAGTGAAGCAGCTCAAGAGCGTGCCGTCGCTGCACCAACTGTTCACGCCCATGACCTGGCGGCGGCGCTCCCGCATCCGCCGCACCACCGACTTCCGCGTGGACAACGGACGCCTCAACGTCTCGCGTCCCGACATGTTCGAGAAGGACCCGGTCAACTTCATCCGCATCTTCAACGTCGCCGACCGCAACAACGTGCCCCTGCACCCCGAGGCCCTGCGGCTCATGCGCGCCTCGCTCAGGCTCATCGACAAGAAGGTGCGCCGCGACCGCGAGGCCAACCGGCTGTTCATGCGCATCCTCACCCGCTCCTCCCAGCCCGCCCAGATGCTGCGGGCCATGAACGAGGCGGGCGTGCTCGGCCGCTTCATCCCCGCCTTCGGGCGCGTGGTCTGCATGATGCAGTTCAACATGTATCACCACTACACCGTGGACGAGCACCTGATCCGCTCCGTCGGCGTCCTGTCGGACATCGAGCATGGCCGCCTGGCCGACGAACTGCCAGTGGCCACGGAGATCATCCACACCATCGAGAACCGGCAGGTCCTCTATGTGACCATGCTGCTGCACGACATCGCCAAGGGCCGCGAGGAGGACCATTCCATCGCCGGCGCGCGCATCGCCCGCGTGCTCTGCCCGCGCTTCGGCCTGTCGCCGTCGGAGACCGAGACCGTTTCCTGGCTCATCGAGCATCATCTCGACATGAGCCTGTACAGCCAGAGCCGCGACCTGAACGACCCCAAGACCATCAAGGACTTCTGCGACATCGTGCAAAGCCCCGAGCGCCTCAAGCTGCTGCTGGTTCTCACCGCCGCCGACATCCGCGCCGTCGGTCCCGGCGTGTGGAACGGCTGGAAGGGCCAGCTCATCCGCACGCTCTACTGGGAGAGCGAGCCGGTGCTGGCCGGCGGACACTCCAAGATGACCCGGGTCGAGCGGGTCGAGCAGGCCACGGCGGTTCTGCGCGAACAGCTTACCGACTTCAGCGACGACGACTTCGCCAGCTTCGCCGAGCGGCACTATCCGGCCTACTGGCTTCGCACCGATCCGCCCGAGCAGGCGCAGCATGCCCGCATGATCGCCAAGGCGGAGAAGAACGGCCACATCCTCGTCACCGAGGTCTCCACCGACGCGTTTCGCGGCGTCACCAAGCTGACGGTGTTCGCGCCCAACCATCCGCGCCTGCTGTCCATGATCGCGGGCGCCTGCGCCTCCGCCGGCGCCAACATCGTCGACGCGCAGATTTCCACCACCCGCGATGGCCGCGCCCTCGACACCATTCACCTCCAGCGCGAGTTCGACCGCGCCGACGACGAGGAACGCCGCGCGCGCCGTATCGCGGGCACCATCGAGAACCTGCTGCGCGGCGAGACCAAGCTCGGCGAGCTCACCGTGAACAGGCGCCTGCTCCGCGAACGCATAAACGCCTTCACCGTCGAACCGCAGGTGGTCATCGACAACACCGCCTCCAACGATCTCACCGTGGTGGAGGTCAACGGCCTCGACCGTCCCGGCCTGCTCTACGACCTCACGCGCGAGTTGTCCGACATGAATCTCGACATCGCCTCGGCCCACATCGCCACCTTCGGCGAGAAGGCCGTGGACGTGTTCTATGTCACCGATCTCACGGGCAAGAAGATCACCAACGCCGCCCGCCAGACCGCCATGCGCCACCGGCTGAACAAGGTGCTGGCCGACACTACGGACGAGGACGAAGAGGAATGACCGCTGCGCCGCCAGCCGGGGATCGGATCGTCTGAATGAACCTCTTCAAGGCCTTCGCCACCGTCGGCTTCATGACCATGCTGAGCCGCGTGCTCGGCTTCGTGCGCGATATTCTCACAGCCGGCGTTCTCGGCACCGGCCCCGTGGCCGATGCCTTCTTTGTCGCCTTCCGCTTCCCCAACCTGTTCCGCCGCCTGTTCGCGGAGGGCGCCTTCAACTCCGCCTTCGTGCCGCTGTTCTCGCGGCGCCTGGAGGGGAAAGGCCGCGAGGCGGCCCGTGCCTTCGCCGGTGAGGCCCTGTCGGCGCTGCTCTTCGCCCTGCTGGTGACCACGGCCCTTGCCGAGATCTTCATGCCCTGGCTGATGTATGTCATCGCCCCGGGCTTCGCCGACAGCCCCGAGAAGTTCGACCTCGCGGTGCTGCTGACCCGCATCGCCTTCCCCTATCTGCTGTTCATCTCGCTGGTGGCGCTATTGTCGGGCGTGCTCAATTCGCTCGGACGCTTCGCCCTGGCCGCCTTCGCGCCGGTGCTTCTCAACCTCGTCCTGATCCTGGCCATGACCATCGTCATCGTCGCCAGGCTGGGCGCGACGCCGCGGGCCGGCGAGGTGCTCGCCTGGGGCGTCTCCGCCGCCGGCCTCGTCCAGCTCGCCCTGCTGTGCTACGGCGCGCGCCGCGAGGGCATGGTTCTGGTTCCCGCATGGCCCCGGCTGACCGAGGGCGTGCGACGGCTCGTTGTGCTCGGCATTCCCGGCGTCATCGCCGGCGGCATCACCCAGGTGAACATCCTCATCGGCACCATGATCGCCTCGCTGCAGGATCGCGCCGTCTCCTGGCTCTACTATGCCGACCGCATCTACCAGCTTCCCCTGGGCGTGATCGGCATCGCCATCGGAGTGGTCCTGCTGCCCGACCTGTCCCGCAAGCTCGGCGCCCGAAACGACCGCGCCGCTATCCACAGCCAGAACCGTTCGCTGGAATTTTCCCTGCTGCTGACCCTGCCGGCCACGGTCGCGCTCATGCTGGTGCCCGGCCCCGTCATCGGCGTCCTGTTCGAGCGCGGGGCCTTTCACGGCTCCGACACGCAGGCGACGGCGGCCGCGCTCGCCGCCTTCGCCGCCGGGCTCCCCGCCTTCGTGCTGATCAAGGTGTTCTCGCCCGGCTTCTTCGCCCGCGAGGACACCCGCACCCCGATGATCTTCGCCGCCGTCTCCGTCGCGGTGAACATTGCCGCCAGCCTCGCCCTGTTCTTCGTCATGGGCCATGTGGGCATCGCCATCGCCACGACGCTGGCCGGCTGGGTCAACGCGGTGCTGCTCGCCTTCACCCTGCGCCGCCGCAGGCACTTCGTCCTCGACAGCCAGTTCCGCCGGCGTCTGCTTCCCATCCTGATTTCCTGCCTTGTCATGGGGCTGGCCCTTTGGCTCGCCGCCATGGCTCTGGATCCCTGGTTTGCCCGCTCCAACGGCTGGGTTGTCCAGTTCTGCGCCCTTGGCGCGCTCGTGGGGTCGGGCCTCGCCGTCTATGCGCTTGCCGCGCAGCTTACCGGCGCCGCCGACCTGCCCGACCTCCTCAGGCGTATCGTCGGACGCTAGGGTCTCTCAGGCTTGCGCGACCGCGCCGCCCGCGTCATAAGGCGCGTGGATTTTCATGAGGATGAAGATGAGCGCAGCGCGTCAGCGGGTGTTTTCCGGTGTCCAGCCCACGGGAAACCTGCATCTCGGCAACTATCTCGGGGCGATCACCAGATTCGTTGCCCTGCAGGAAAGCCATGAATGCATCTATTGCGTGGTGGACCTGCACGCCATCACCGTCTGGCAGGACCCCGAGGAACTCGCCCGCAACACCCGCGAGGTGACGGCGGCCTTCATCGCCTCGGGCGTCGACCCCGGGCGCCACATCGTCTTCAACCAGAGTCAGGTGTCCGGCCACGCCGAGCTCTCCTGGATATTCAATTGCGTCGCGCGCATGGGCTGGCTCAACCGCATGACCCAGTTCAAGGAGAAGGCGGGCAAGCATCGCGAGAACGCCTCGGTCGGCCTCTTCGCCTATCCCAATCTCATGGCCGCCGACATCCTGCTCTACAAGGCGACCCATGTGCCGGTCGGCGACGACCAGAAGCAGCATCTCGAGCTTGCCCGCGACATCGCCCAGAAGTTCAATGTGGATTTCGCCGCGTCCATCGCGCGTTGCGGCCACGGCGAATCCTTTTTCACCCTGCCCGAGCCGCTCATCACCGGTCCGGCCACGCGCGTCATGAGCCTGCGCGACGGCAAGGCCAAGATGTCGAAGTCCGATCCCTCCGACATGACCCGTATCAATCTGACCGATGACGCGGACATGATCGCCCAGAAGTTTCGCAAGGCGCGGACGGACCCCGAGCCGCTTCCCGGCGAGGAGAAGGGCCTGGAGGGCCGTCCCGAGGCGGACAATCTGGTCGGCATCTACGCCGCTCTCGCGGAGAAGACCAAGGCGGAGGTGCTCGGCGAATTCGGCGACGCCCAGTTCTCCGTCTTCAAGCAGGCCTTGACCGACGTCGCGGTTGCGCGCCTCGCGCCCATCGCCGCGGAGACGCGCCGCCTGATGCGGGACCCGAAGGAGATCGACGCCATTCTCGCGGACGGCTCCGCGCGGGCGCGGGCCATCGCCGACCCCATTCTTCGCGACGTCAAGCAGATCGTGGGCTTTATCCAGAACTGAAAATTAGCTGAAAATTGATGCGCACACGCCGCTTGTTGCGGGCGGCAATGAGTGGCAGCATTCCGCACATGGCCAAGAAGACGACAAAGGGCAAGGCTGCCGAAGCGGCCAAGAAACGCCGCGCGATCGCCAAGGGGCATCGCCGGAAGTTTCTTGTCGTGGTTGACGAGACCCCCGAGGTCGAAAGCGCGCTCGCTTTCGCGGCCTGCCGTGCGCTCAGCACCGGCGGCGGCCTGGCGCTGCTCTACGTGGTCGAGCCCGGCGATTTCCAGCACTGGCTGGGCGTCGAGGAGATCGCCCGCGAGGAAGGCCTGAACAAGGCCAGGGCGGTGTTCCGTCTCTTCGGCCGCAAGCTCAAGACCATGGGCTTCGAGAATCTCGAGGCGGAAGAGATCGTCCGCGAAGGCAAGAAGGCCGAGGAAATCATCAGCCTGATCGCCGAGGACGAGGATATCGGCGTGCTGGTGCTCGGCGCCTCGCGCGATCCCTCCGGTCCCGGACCGCTGGTCAGTTCGCTTGCGGCGGGCAAGTATGTGGTCGATTTCCCGATTCCGATCACCATCGTGCCCGGCGGCCTCACAGTGGACGACATCCGCGGAATCGCCTGAACGGCGCGGAAGGATACGCCCCGTGGTTGACTGCGGCTGGCGAATGCTTAGCTTTTAGGCTAGAATTGTTCTAAGAATGTGGCGCGCCCCTTGGCGCTGCCGCGAAAAACCGCCGGATTCCGGCAATAACAGGGCTCAGCGAGCGAAAAGCATGTTCATCCAGACCGAAGCCACACCCAACCCGGCGACCCTGAAATTCCTGCCCGGCAAGCCGGTGCTGCCGTCGGGCACCCGCGATTACCGCGATTCCGCGGCCGCATCCGATTCGCCGCTGGCCGCGCGCCTGTTCGAGATCGACGGCGTCACGGGCGTCTTCTTCGGCTCGGACTTCATCTCCGTGACCAAAGGCGACGGCGAGTGGCAGCATCTCAAGCCGGCTGTGCTCGGCGCCATCATGGAACACTATCTCTCCGGCAACCCGGTCCTTGCCCAGGGCGAGGACCCTTCCGCCGGCGGAGACAAGGGCGAATTTTTCGATGCCAAGGACGAGGCCACCGTCAAGACCATCAAGGAGCTGCTGGAGACGCGCGTGCGTCCCGCCGTTGCCCAGGATGGCGGCGACATCGTCTTCCACGGCTACAAGGAAGGCGTCGTCTTCCTGCATATGCGCGGCGCCTGCGCGGGCTGCCCCAGTTCCACGGCGACGCTGCGCCACGGCATCGAGAACCTGCTGAAGCATTTCATCCCGGACGTGCAGGAAGTTCGCCCGGTCTGACGCTCCTCCGGTCCGGTGAAGGGCGGGCCTGTCCGCCCTTGCCGAGAGGCGCCGGAATGTCGAAAACTGCGCCGCAGGCAAGCGGCGCAGTTTTCGTTTGCGCCGCCACCTGGTTTGCGTTGCCACGGAGGCTCTCATGTCAGATCCCCTGAACCAGGCGAGCATCGTTCAGCCATGATCGTTCTCGCCATCGAGACCTCCATGCAGCCTTGCTCGGCCGCGGTGCTCGGCGCCGGCGGCGAGGGGGACGGGCTGTTCTGCGAGCGCCGGGAGAATGCCATCGGCAATGCCGATGGGCTCATGCCCATGGTGGAGCGCGTCATGGCCTCGGCGAAAATGCGCTACGACCGGATTGGCCGCATTGCCGTCACCACCGGCCCCGGCACCTTCACCGGTATCCGCGTCGGCATCGCCGCCGCGCGGAGCCTCGCGCTGGCCACCGGCGCCGGACTGGTCGGCATTCCCTCCCTGGAGGTGATCGCCCAACAGCTTCGCCAGGAACTGCGCGGCGAGCGGGGCGTCTTCGCCATCGCCTGCGATGCCCGCAAGGGGCAGGTCTACGTCGCCGCCTATGGCGCGGACGGTGCCGTGCTCCTGGACCCGGCGGTCGCGGATCCGGCCGCCGCCGCGGCCCTGATCGCCGCGGCGGGCGGGCCTGTTTTCATCGCCGGGTCCGGCGCGCGGATGGTGGCCGATGCAGCACCCTCCATGGGCTTCGATGTCGTGCCCGGCGACTGGCTGCCCGACGCGGGCATGCTGGCCCGCATGGCCGCCGCGCGCGAGCCCTCGCGCACGCCCGTGCAGCCGCTCTACCTGCGCCCGCCCGACGCCCGGCCCCAGCCGGACATGGCGCTGCCGCGCAAGTGAACGCCGCCCGCTCCCTCCGCGTCGCGACCCCTGACGACGCGGCGGCGCTCGCGCGGATTCACGCCGCCTGTTTCGCCAGGGGATGGCCGGTCGCGGACATCGCGTCCTTCGCTTCCGATCCTCTCTGCCTGTGCCTGATCGCGGAAACAGGCGGGGAGGCGCTGGGATTTGTCCTGTGCCGCCGCGCCGGACCCGAGGCCGAAATCCTCACCATCGCCGTGCATCCGTCCGGCCGCATGCAAGGTATGGGATGCAGCTTGTGCATGGAGGCGATGGCCCGCCTGTGCGCCCTTGGCGTGAAGGAGCTGCATCTGGAGGTCGGCGCGGAAAACCAGGCCGCGCTCGCCCTTTACCGCGCCCTTGGCTTCGAGCGCACCGGCATCCGCAGGGGCTATTACCGCTCTGCCGGCCCCGTTTCCGCGGACGCCATCACCATGCGGGTCGCGCTCGGCTGAGCCCGCGGGCGTTGTCTGGTGGACGCCCCGTGGCATGGGGCCTATAACGGCCTCGACGATGAGGAGGCCGCCCTTGGCCCAGACCGAAAAGTCCCAAAGCCGTCTTGAGCGGCTCTGCGCCGATAAGGGCATGCGCATGACCGCGCAACGCCGCGTCATCGCCCGCATTCTCTCCGACGCCGACGATCATCCGGACGTGGACGAGGTCTACCGCCGCGCCGCGCGCATCGATCCGCGCATTTCGCTCTCCACCGTCTACCGCACGGTCAAGATGTTCGACGCCGCCGGCATCCTCGACCGCCACGACTTCGGCGCTGGCCGCGCCCGTTACGAGCCCGTGGCGCGCGAGCATCACGACCATCTCATCGACATGAAGACCGGCAAGGTGATCGAGTTCCACAGCGAGGAGATCGAGAAACTTCAGGAGGCGGTCGCCCGCAAGCTCGGCTACCGTCTCGTCAGCCATCGCCTCGAGCTTTTCGGCGTGCCCCTCAAGGGCAGCGAAGACTGACCGGGCCAGCCGCAGGCTCCTCCCCATGCAGAGTTTGCGCGCCACCGTCATCCTTCTCGCCTATCTGCTGTTCACGGCGCTGCTGATGCCGGTGCAACTGCTGCTGCTCAAGGTAGGCACGTCCGCCGCGCGCGCCTTCCCCCACTGGTATCACCGCCAGGTCTGCCGCCTGTTCAACATCCGCATCCACCTCTCCGGCGCGCCGCTCGCCGCCGCGCCCGTGCTCTTCGTCGCCAATCACGTTTCCTGGCTCGACATCTCCGTGCTGAGCGCCCTCGCGCCCGTCTCCTTCATCGCCAAGTCCGAGGTGGCGAGGTGGCCCTGGGCGGGTTGGCTGGCCAGGCTCCAGCGCACCGTCTTCGTTGACCGCGGGAGGCGCGCCGCCGTCGGGGCGGTCAACCGGGAGATCGCCGGCCGCCTGCGCGCGGGCGACCGCATCGTGCTTTTCGCGGAAGGAACCAGCAACGACGGCAACCAGGTCCTGCCCTTCCGCACCGCGCTGTTCGCATCGGTCATGCCTGCGCAGGGCGCGCCGGACCACGATATCGCCGTGCAGACGCTCGCCATCGCCTACACCCACGTCCACGGCGTTCCCATGGGGCGGCGGGGCCGTCCCCGCGTGGCGTGGTATGGCGCCATGGAAATGGCCTCGCACATCTGGCAGTTGCTGCGCTACGGCCCCCTGGATGTGCGCATCCGGGCGGGAGCGCCGGTGCCGCTCGACCGCTTCTCCGATCGCAAGGAGCTGGCGCGGATCACCGAACGCGAAATCAGGGCCGGCGTCGCGGCGCTGCTGACCCCGCGCCGCCCCCCGAGCGCGGCCGCCCCGCCGGTGCCGGACCCCGCGCCGGTGGACGCGACCCCCTATATCGAATAAAAGCCGCCGAACAGGGCGGAAACGCCCCGGCGGCGACGTGCAGGAGTTCGCGTGCAAGCCATGGGACCAGGCGGCAAGACGCTCTATATCAAGACCTTCGGGTGCCAGATGAACGTCTACGACTCCGAGCGTATGACGGAGGCGCTGGCGCCCATGGGCTATGAGGCGGTCGATTCCCCCCAGGGCGCCGATCTGGTCATTCTCAACACCTGCCATATCCGCGAGAAGGCGGCCGAGAAGGTCTATTCCGAGCTTGGCCGGTTGACCCGCGCGCGCCGCGCCAATGGCGGCAAGGGCATGATCGCGGTGGCCGGCTGCGTCGCCCAGGCCGAAGGCGAGGAAATCATCGCCCGCGCCAGGGGCGTCGATCTTGTCTTCGGTCCCCAGAGCTATCATCGCCTGCCCGCGCTCGTTGCCCGTGCCGCCGGCGGCGAAAAGGTCGTCGATACCGACTTCCCGCCCGAGGACAAGTTCGACGCCCTGCCCGGCCGCCGCGCGGTCGCCCGCGCCCCGTCCGCTTTCCTCACCGTGCAGGAAGGCTGCGACAAGTTCTGCACCTTCTGCGTCGTGCCTTACACCCGCGGCGCGGAATTCTCCCGTCCCGCTTCCGCCATTCTGGCCGAGGCGGAAAGCCTCGCCCGCGCCGGCGTGCGCGAGATCACTCTGCTTGGGCAGAATGTGAATGCCTGGCATGGCGAGGGAGAAGGCGGCCACTGGACGCTCGCGCGCCTGCTGGAACGGCTGTCGCGGATCGAGGGCCTGGAGCGCCTGCGCTACACCACCAGCCATCCGCGCGACATGGACGATGAACTGATCGCCGCCCATGGCGCCAACCCGAAGCTGATGCCCTATCTGCATCTGCCCTTCCAGGCCGGCTCCGACCGCATCCTCGCCGCCATGAACCGGAAGCACACCGCGCGCGAATACATCGGCCTCGTCGGCCGCATCCGCGCCGCGCGCCCCGACATCGCCATGTCCACCGACATCATCGTGGGTTTTCCCGGCGAGAGCGAAGCCGAGTTCGAGGATACCCTTGGCGTGGTGCGCGAGGTGGGCTTCGCCCAGGCCTACTCCTTCCGCTATTCGGCCCGCCCCGGCACTCCCGCGGCCGAGTTGCCCGGCCAGGTGGACCCGGACGTGGCCGCCAGGCGGCTGCAGCGGCTGCAGGCCGTGCTTCAGGAGCAGCAGACGGCCTTCAACGCCGCCTGCGTTGGACGCCGCATGCCGGTGCTTTTCGAGCGGGAGGGCCGCAAGCCCGGCCAGTTGGCGGGCCGCTCGCCCTATATGCAGGCCGTCCACGCCGAAGGGCCGTTAACCCTGCTCGGCCGCATCGCGGAGGTTGAAATCTCCGCCCGGGGCGCCAATAGTCTTGAAGCTGACATATTAACGGTTTCAGGTTCCGGGCCGGAGGAAGCCTCGCTTTTGTCCCCGGCCGCCACTATCTAGTGAGCTTGCTTTACGCCGTAACCGGGAGACCCCTCGGGCGCCATTGAAGACGTTGTCCACCCCATCGACCCTTCCTCCGGACCACCGCGTGGTTGTGCCTTTCGAGAACAACAGGCTGGTCGCGGAACTGCTCGGCGAATACGACGCCAACCTTGCGCTGATCGAGAATCGCCTGGGAGTGCATGCCGCCGCGCGCGGCAACGTCATCACCCTGTCCGGCGACGAGGCCGCCTGCGAGCTCGCCCGCCGCGTGCTTGAGCAGCTCTATTCCCGCCTCGCCGCCGGCGAGCCCATCTCCGCCGGGGAGATCGACGGTGTCATCCGCCATGCGGGCGCGGTGCCGTTGAAGGCGGAGGCCATGGAAGAGCCCGCGGGCGGCGATGCCGCGCGCATCCGCACCCGCAAGCGCGTGATCAATGCGCGCACCACCAAGCAAAGCGAATATATCCGCGCGCTGGACAGGTCCGAGCTGATCTTCGCCACCGGCCCCGCCGGCACCGGCAAGACCTATCTCGCCGTCGCCCATGCCGCGGCCGCGCTCGAAGCCGCGGCGGTCGACCGGATCATCCTGTCGCGTCCCGCGGTGGAGGCGGGGGAGCGCCTGGGCTTTCTGCCCGGCGACATGCGCGAGAAGGTCGACCCCTATCTGCGGCCGCTCTACGACGCGCTCTACGATGTGCTCGGCCCCGACCGGGTGGAGCATGGCCTGGAGAACGGCGCCATCGAGATCGCTCCGCTCGCCTTCATGCGCGGCCGCACGCTCTCCAACGCGGTCATCATCCTCGACGAGGCGCAGAACTGCACGCCGGTGCAGATGAAGATGTTCCTCACCCGCCTGGGCGACAATTCCAAGATGGTGGTCACCGGCGATCCGACCCAGATCGACCTGCCCCGCGGCCAGCATTCCGGCCTCAACGAGGCCATCGGCCTGCTCAGGGATATTTCCGGCATCGCCCATATCGAGTTCACGCGCGCCGACGTGGTGCGCCGCGAACTGGTGTCGCGCATCGTCGAGGCTTATGAGCGGGCGGGCGAGTCATGAGCCCGAAAACGTCCGATCGCCCTCCGCCCGCCCCTGGGCTGCAAATCGACGTGGTGCGACGGGAAGGCGTCTGGCCGCACGAAGCCGTCGGCGACGGATCGATCGCCCGGGCGCTCGACGCGGCCTTCCTCGCGGCCGGCGGGTCCGGCGCCTGCGAGGTGGCGGTAACGCTCGCCGGCGACGAAGAGGTGCGGTCCCTCAACCGCGAGTGGCGCGGAAAGGATGCGCCTACCAACGTACTGTCCTTTCCCCTCGACGCGCCGCCACCGCCCGGCATGGCCCGGCCGCTCGGCGACATCGTGCTCGCCTGGGAGACCGTGCAGCGCGAGGCATGCGGCAAGGGTATTCCCGTTGCGGATCACGCGCTGCATCTGTGCGTGCACGGGCTGCTGCACATCCTCGGCTACGATCACGGCGACGACGGGGAGGCCGACCGCATGGAACGGCTCGAGACCCGCATACTCGCCGGGCTTGGCATCGCCGACCCTTACGGGCTCGACGAAACCGAAGCGGCCGGAGCCGCCTGAGCCATGACGGAAGCCTTGAAGCGTACCGACGCCGGACCGGCGTCCTCCGCCGGGGAAGCATCCGGCGATCATCACTCCCGCTGGCTCGGCCGGCTGCTGTCGCGATTCGGCCTGGCGGAATCAACCGATCTGCGCGGCGTCATCGAGAGCGCGCTGGAGAGGGAGCCCGCCTCGGGCAAGAGCTTTTCCGTGCAGGAACGGCTCATGCTGCTCAACATCCTGCGTTTCGGCGCCTTGCGCGTCGAGGATGTCATGGTTCCGCGCGCCGACATCATCGCCATAGACAACCAGGCGTCGCTCGCGGAGCTGCTGATGCGCTTCCAGGAGGCGGGCCATTCGCGTCTGCCCGTCTACCAGGAAACCCTCGACGATCCGCGCGGCATGGTCCACATCAAGGACTTCATGTCGTGGATCATCTCCCGCGCCAGCATCGAACTGGGCGGCCAGGCCGCGCCACCGCTGCCCAGGGGCACCGACACGCTGGCCGGCGAGGGCGCCGGCGGGCCCGCCGGCCGCGACCCGCTCTCCGACGGGTCCGGCCATCCCACGGTCAACCTCAGCGCCGTCGATCTGTCCCGCAAGGTCAACGAGGCCAACATCCTGCGCGACGTCCTCTACGTGCCGCCGTCCATGTCGCTGCTCGACCTTTTGCTGCGCATGCAGACCACCCGCATCCATCTTGCGCTGGTGGTGGACGAGTATGGCGGCACCGACGGCCTCGTCTCCATCGAGGACCTGGTGGAGGAGATCGTCGGCAATATCGAGGACGAGCACGACGAGTTCGAGGGCCCGCTGATCCGCGAGGAGCCGGGCAAGGGCCTGATCGCCGACGCGCGCGCGGAGATCGACGAGTTGGAGGAGAAGCTTGGGCAGGAGCTGGTTGCCCAGAAGGACGAGGACGCCATCGATACGCTTGGCGGGCTCGTTTTCGCCATCGCCGGCCGCGTGCCGGTGAAGGGCGAGATCGTCAAGCACGACAGCGGCCTGGAATTCGAGGTCGTCGATGCCGACCCGCGCCGCATCAAGACATTGCGTATTCACCGCCGCGGACCCGCCGGCGCGAAGGCGGCCCAGCCGGCCGCAGGCGCGACGCCGAAGGACAGCGGCTGAGACCGGCCACGCCGGTGGCGCGGGCGGATTCGGGACGGGGGATGGGGCGTGACACGGCTGGCTGAATTCGTCGGCGCCCTGACGGGCTGGCGGCGCTGGCTCCTGGCCTTCCTCGCCGGCCTGGTCTCGGTGGCGGGCCTTGCCCCCTTCTTCCTCTGGCCGGTCTTCTTCGTCACCGTCACCCTTCTGGTCTGGCTGCTCGACGGCGCCGCGCTCGCCGCCGCGGGCCGCGTGTCCCTTGTCCGCACCGCCGCCTGGACCGGCTGGTGCTTCGGCTTCGGATATTTCCTCGGCGGCCTCTACTGGGTCGGCTTCTCCTTCCTGGTGGAGGCGGACCGCTTCGCCTGGCTGCTGCCATTTGCGGTCACGCTCCTGCCTGCGGGCATGGCCATCTATTTCGCCCTCGCCTGCGCTGCCGCCTGCGCCTTCTGGCGTCCCGGCGCGGGCCGCATATTCCTCCTCGCCCTGTGCTTCGCCGTTGCGGAATATCTGCGCGGTCACCTGTTCACGGGATTTCCCTGGAACGCGGTGGGCTACTGGGTGACGGGAGGCGAGACGCTGATGCAGTGGGCGTCGGTCTTCGGCGTCTATGCGCTCGCCTTGTTCGCCATGCACATCTTCGCCATGCCCGCGCTGCTGTGGCCGGTGCCGGGTTTGGAGGAACCGCGCCCGGT
>JBFWSL010000006.1:0-31434 GCA_050248375.1 Hyphomicrobiales bacterium
TGAATACGGCAGGAACCACGATTGGTCGCGTGTTCCAAATATTGAAACGCCGTATCAAATATTGTAACGCATATGAATGTGCGGGACCGGGGATGTCAAGTGGCGCTCAATGCCTGGGATGTCGGCGGCCCGCCGGATAGGGATTGGGCGCGCATCGCGCTGACAAGGGCGGCATCAAGTCCGCCCGCAAAACTGGAGGACGCCGCCTTGCTGCATCTGCATCTGGATCCCGTTGGCGGGATATCCGGCGACATGTTCGTCGCCAGCCTGCTCGCCGCCCGGCCACAACTCTGGCCCGATGTCGAGGACCAGTTGGGCAGGCTCGACATCGACCCGCCGGTGTCGGTGCGGATATTCGCCCACAACGACGGCTGCTACGCCGGACAACGCTTCTCGGTCGACGGCGAAAACCCGCAGGACCACGCGCACGGTCCCGCATGCGGGCACGCCCATCACCACCATGGACACCATCATGACCACGGCCACCACGACCACGTTACCTACGCGAGCATCAGGGACTTGCTTAAGCGCTCCCGCCTCGATCCCGCCATCGCACGGGTCGCGGGAGCCATCTTCGGCCTGCTCGCCGACGCGGAGTCGCGCGTGCATGGCCTGCCGGTGGACAATGTGACCTTCCATGAGGTCGGCAGCCGCGACTCCCTCGCCGACATCGTCGCCGCCGCCACGCTCATCGTCAGGCTCGGCGTCGCCAGCACGTCGGTCTCTTCGCTGCCAATGGGGCGAGGCCAGATCGTCACCGCCCACGGCCCCATGCCGCTACCCGCGCCTGCGGTTTCGTTGCTGCTGCAGGGCTACGAGTTCCATGACGACGGTCGGCCGGGCGAACGGGTGACACCGACTGGCGCCGCCATCCTGTGCTACCTGAATCCCGTCGCCTCGCCGGAGCGTTCGCCGCTGAGGCTCCAGGCTTCGGGCTTCGGTTTTGGTACCCGTTCCTTCGATGGCATCAGCAATGTCCTGCGTGCGCTCCTGATGACCAGGGGCGGGGACGGGCAGGATCTCGATACCCCCCTGAAGCACGATCAGGTCGCCGAGATAGCCTTCGAGGTCGACGACCAGACACCCGAAGACCTGGCCGCCGGGCTCGACCGCGTCAGGAATGCCGAGGGCGTGATCGACCTGATCCAGCTTCACGTCACGGGCAAGAAGGGCCGGCTTGCCTCGGGCATCCGGATTCTCGCCGCGCCTTCGGCGCTCGACTCCGTGATCGCCGCCTGCCTGCGGGAGACCAGCACCCTGGGCCTGCGCCACCGTATCGTCGACCGGACCGTCCTGCGCCGCCGCCTCGTCCAGGTGGATTGCGGCGATACCCAGGTGGGCGTGAAGCTGGCCGAACGTCCGGATGGCGAATTGACCGCGAAGGCCGATCAGGATGACATCTCCGCGGGAGAGGGCGCGGCCGGCCGCTCGCACATGCGGCGCAATGCGGAACGGGCTGCCATTCGCCAGGACAGGTCATGACGAAGCCGCGATCCGGAATCGAGCGCCTGCGCGAGGTCTTCGCCGGTACAGGCGACCTGGCTATCGCCGTTAGCGGCGGTGTAGACAGCATGACGCTGGCCGTGCTCGCCCATGAACTCAGCAATAGCGACATCACGGTCTTCCACGCGGTGTCTCCCGCGGTGCCGCCAGAGGCAACCGCCCGCGTGCGCGCCTATGCCGGCGCGCGCGGCTGGGCCCTGACGGTTCTGGACGCAGGCGAGTTCGCCGATCCGCGTTATCGCGCCAACCCGTCCAACCGCTGCTATTTCTGCAAGACGAATCTCTACGGCGCCATCGCTGCCGCGACCCGCGCGACGGTGATCTCGGGCACCAATCTCGACGATCTGGACGACTACCGCCCCGGCCTTCGGGCCGCGAGCGAGAAGGGCGTGCGCCACCCTTTCGTGGAAGCCGGCATTGGCAAGGAGGCCCTGCGCGACCTGGCCCGCGCCCGCGGTCTGGATGACCTCGCGGAACTGCCCGCCATGCCATGCCTGTCGAGCCGCGTCGCCACCGGAATCCACATCGAGGCGGCCGACCTGCGCCTCGTTCACAGGGTCGAGACCCTCGTGCGCCGCGAGCTTCCCGGCGCGCGGGATGTCCGCTGCCGCATCCGCGTGGGCGAGATTTCGGTCGAGATCGACGAGGCCACTCTCTCCGCGATGCCCCGGCCCGCGCGCGAGGGACTGGTGAGCCGGATCGCGCGGGCGACCCAAGTGAGGCCGGCGGCGCTGCCGGTACGGCTCGCCCCCTATGTGCGCGGCAGCGCCTTTGCGAGGTAAGTCGATGAAGGCCACCGAAGTAAACCTGGACTATGGGCGCTCGAAGCGCCTCGGACTGGAGGAAGCGATCTATTGCGGCCACAAGTCCGTGCGCCAGATCGCGGGCATCATCGCCGAGGCGTCGGCACGCAAGGCCAGCCTGCTCCTCACCCGGCTATCGAGCGGCCAGCATGCGGACCTGCCTGCGACCGTTCGGACCCTGCTGGACTATGATGACGTTTCCCGCACCGCGTTCCTGGGCGAGACGGCGCAGCCCGTGCATTCCCGTATTGCCGTCGTGGCGGCAGGCACTTCGGATCTGCCTGTCTGCAAGGAAGCGGTGCGTACGCTGCATTATTACGGACATCGCCCTTCGGAGATCTATGACGTCGGCGTCGCGGGGGTCTGGCGGCTGCTTGAGCGGGTGCCGGAACTCGCCCGGATGCGCATCGTCATCGTTGCCGCTGGCATGGACGCCGCCCTGCCTACGGCCGTGGGCGGTCTCGTGCCGGGGCTCGTGATCGCCGTGCCCACGTCTACAGGCTACGGTGTCAGTTTCGGTGGACAGACCGCATTGAATTCAGCCCTGTGCAGTTGCGCGCCCGGGGTCGTGGTCGTGAATATCGATAACGGTTACGGGGCGGCTTCAGCCGCGCTGCGCGTGCACAATGCCTCGGTCAAGGATGCCGGCGACGAAGGCGAATGAGGGAAGGTTGGACCCGGCGTGGCGCGGGTCCGTGACTCAAGGGACAGTCCGCCCACAGGACAGAGATTCAGGAAAGCGGATTCGAGATGGAAAAGACGGTGGTCAAGGCCTTCGCAGTGCTCGAAGCCGTTGCGAATTCGGACCGGCCTCTTGGGGTGACCGAACTCGCGACGGCGACCAGGCTGTCCAAGAGCAACGTGCACAGGCTGCTCGACACCCTCTCGCATCTGGATTTCATCCGCCGCGATGACCGGGAACGGAAATACTCCTGCACGCTGAAGATTTGGGAACTGGCGAACTGCGTCGTCGGCCGCCTTGACGTCCAGGAACTGTCGGCCCCATACATGCGCGACCTGGCGCGGCTGACCGGCGAGACCGTACACCTGTCCGTCCTGGACCTCGCCCAGTTCGAGGTCGTCTATATCGACAAGATCGAAAGTACCGCGCATCCGGTGCGCGCCTATACCCATGTGGGGGGCCGTGCACCTGCTTACTGCGTCGCGACCGGTAAGGCGCTGCTGGCCTTCGTGCCGGAACAAGACCTGATCCGCATCGCCGAGAAGCTGCATCCTCACACCCCGTTCACCTTCACGGAGTTCGGCGGCCTTCAGCGCGAACTGAGGGCGGTGCAGGAGAATGGCTACGCCATCAACCGCGGCGAGTGGCGGCGGCACGTGCGCGGCGTAGCCGCCCCCCTGAGGGACCGCACCGGTCAGGTAACCGCCGCCATCGGCATCTCGGGACCCGCCGAGCGGCTGTCGGAAGACTACATGGCCGAGGCGGGCGCGACGCTGAAGCAATTCGCCATGCGTATTTCCAGTGAACTCGGCTACAAGCCGCAAGCGCGGCCAGTCCCCGTTTCACACGCATCCTCCGCTAGCTGACTCCCTCATTTTGCAACTCCGTTCCTGCATGCTGCTGGTTCAAACAGGTTCGGGCAGCATCGCCCCGCGGCTTTCGTGAGAGCGCGGAGACAAGGGAACGACGACGGGAACGCCGGATACGACAGCATATTCGGCACGCATATCGAAGGCCTGTTCAAACCCCCATGAGGTAAGCACGTCGCCCGGCTTGCCGTAAGCAACGACCTCTCCGTTCCTCAAGAGCACGAGATCGTCGCAATAACGCGCCGCCAGCGAAAGGTTGTGGGACGCTACAACCACCGCTTTGCCGGAAAGCGCGAGCTTGCGCAGCAGCGAGAACAGCTTGAGCTCCTGGACGGGATCGAGCCCGGCAGTCGGCTCGTCGGCTATGAGTACAGGCGTATTCTGCGCTATGGCCCGTGCCGCGAGCACGCGGGCCTGCTCACCCGCCGACAGCGCCCTTGCCGGCCGGTCGGCGAACCCGTCGATACCCAGCTCGCGCATAACGCCATGGACAAGGTCGCAAGTTTTCCTGGCCTGGCCAGGTCCATGGGGCATGCGCCCGAGGGTGACGACATCCTCGACCGTGAGGTCCCAGCTCAGCGTTCGTGCCTGGGGAAGATAGGCCAGCCGTCGGGCCCTGGAGGCAATGGGGATGGTGCGCATGTCGTCGGGCCCGAGCCGAACGCTCCCCGTATAGTCTTCGCTCACCCCGGCCAGGATGCGCAGCAACGATGTCTTGCCGGATCCATTGGCGCCGACCAGGCCGGCAAGGCGTCCCTCCGTGGCGGTGAAATTCACGTCCTTCAGCACAGAACGGTCCTTGCGCGAAAACGCGATCGAATTGCCCGTCAAACCCATGACGTATCCCCCCGGCGGTTGCGCAGCACGAGCAGAAAGAAAAACGGTGCGCCGACCAATGCGGTGACCACGCCCAGGTTGAGTTCCGAGCCGGTCGGTGCGTTGCGCGCGAACAGGTCCGCGAACAGCACGAGGGCCGCCCCTCCGATCATGCTGGCCGGCAGCAGGCGCGAAGGCCTGTGACTTACCATTGGCCTGAGAATGTGCGGCACCATCAGGCCCACGAAACCGATCGTGCCGGTGATCGACGTTACGGCACCCACGGCGAGGGCCGTGCCCGCGAGCGTCTGCAGCCACAGGCGCCTGAGATCGACGCCGAGATTGATGGCCGCTTCCTCTCCCAACGCCAGGGCGTCGAGGGCCCGGCCGGTCCGCAAGAGGATGACAATGCCCGGAACGGCGAGCGCCGCGGAGAGCAGGAAATGCTCCAGGCTGCGATCCGTCAGTGACCCGAACATCCAGAAAATGATCTCGACCGCGGCATAGGGATTGGGCGAGAGATTGACCGTAAGCGCCGTCAGCGCGCCAAAGAAACTGGTAACGGCGATCCCGCTCAGGATAAGGCCGGTCGACGTCGCGCATTCCCTGTTCAGCCACATGACGATCAGTACCGCGGCAAGCGAGCCGGCAAGGCCGGCAACCGGCAGCGCGAGCATGGAAAAGGCCGGTGCGCCGGCGACGATGGTGGCAGCGGCACCGCAGGATGCCCCGGCGGACACTCCGATGAGGCCTGGCTCCGCCAGGGGATTGCGGAGGTAGCCTTGCAGCACCGCCCCCGCGCCCCCGAGGGAGGCGCCAACGAGCACGGCCATGAGAACACGCGGCAGTCTTATCTCCAGCAGGATGGTTCTCGTGATTTCCGCCGAGGGCGAACGGTCTCCCGTGAAGGCGGCGAGAAGCCGGGCCGCGCCAATCTCGACGTCGCCATCCAGGAGACCGAGCAGGGATCCTGTCAGGGCCAGAAGAAAAAGTCCGAACAGGAGCGCCGGGTAGGAACCGGTCCGCCGGCAGGCCGGTTTGGCCAATGCGACACTGGACATCTAGTGTTCCACGCGCTGCAGGCGGCCGCGGAATTCCGCCAGTTGCTCCACCACGTCGAGTATCGCCGGAGTCCCGCACAGCCAGCTTCGTTCCGCAATGGCAATGCTTGGTGTCGTTTCCAACAGGCTCCGCAGGGCGGGATGGCCAAGGTTCCTTGATGTGACCGTTGGATAGAGTTCGCGCGTGTGGCTGAACACGACTACATCCGGCTGTTGCCACAGGAGTTGCTCCAGTGACAGCGTCGCGGTTCCGGTTCTGCCCAGGCGGGCAGCGAGGTTTTCGTATCCTGCGGCTTGCAGGACGTCGTGGACCAGTGTGCCGGTGCCCGATGTGAAGTTGCTCGCGTAATAGGGTGCGGCAACCGGCCGGGAAACATTCGTGCTGGCGACCGCGGCGAGCCGGGAGTCGAACTCCGACACGAGGCGGGCGGCACGGTCCTCTTCCTCGACCGCGCGACCGAGGGCGAGGATGTTCTCGCGTATCCCGTCAAGGCTGGCGGCTGCGGGAATTTCAACCACCCGTGCGCCGAGCCGGCGCAGGAGCTGGACCGTGGTGCGGCGGGTGTACGGTGTGACAAGCACAAGATCCGGATCGAAGCGCAGTGCGCCCTCCGCAGTTCCGTCGTTGACCGGCATCTGCGCGGCCCGCGCGGCCACCGGCGAGATTTCCTGCGAACGCGACAGCGCACTCAGGGCGGCGATCCGTTGCGGGGAAACGAAATCCAGGAGCAGTTGATCGAGACACAGGTTCATGGAGACGATGCGGGCCGGTTTTTTCGTCACCGCCTCCGCCGTCGGGGCCAGGACAAGGAGCAGCAGAATCGCACCGGCGATGGCGCGGGGAAGCGTCCCGGTCCAGCCCGGATGGATATATCTATTCTGCAATACGGCACACTTAGAAATGGACTTCATTATGTAAACAATGGCATAAAATCATTATCGGGGAAACGCTATTAGGAGTGTTCTGCATTATGGAACAAGAATCGCCGTTTGGATTTGTGCCCCTGCCGCCTCAGCGGACGGTAAAGCCGCGCAAGTCCGGTTTGACGATGATGATGGATTGGGGCGTGGGCACGCAGCGCATGTCCGATCATCTGGACCTGGTGGGACCCTATGTAGATCTGGTCAAGATCGTCGTCGGCACGGCGCGGCTGTATTCAAAGCCCTATCTCCTGAAGAAGCTCGATCTCTACCGGCAGCACGACATAGCGCCGTTTATCGGCGGCCAGTTCACCGAGTTCGTCTACGCCACCCAGGGGGTCGGCATGGTTGGGCAACTGTTCAAGGAAGCCAGGCAGCTTGGCTTCGAGGCCATCGAGATATCGGACAACTGTGTTCCGCTCAGCGACAAGGAGCGCGACCGTCTTATACGCATGGCCGTTGACAGCGGTCTGGAAGTGCACGGCGAAGTGGGCTCGAAGGTGAAGCATCAGACCGCCGACGATCTCATCGCTCAGGCCGAAGTCTGCTTCAAGGCGGGCTGCCACGTGGTTCTGGTCGAGGGGGCGGAACTGGTGACGCCCGAGGGAGAACCGATCAAGTCCGTCATCACCGCGCTTCGCAATGGCCTCGATCTTGAGAGGGTGCTGTTCGAACTGACCGGGCCCTGGATCAAGGGCAACGCGCTCTGCGACGTCTATCAGCTCAAGAAGTTGCTGATTACCGAGTTTGGGCCGGACATCAACCTCGCCAACGTGATGCCGGACGATGTGCTTGAGACGGAGGCTCTTCGCGTGGGCCTGAGTGTCGTCGGCCCCGAACTGAAAGCGGCTGCGGAGTAACCGCCGGCAGCCGCCGCGCAGGTGATCAGGGGTCAATTCGCCGGGTGCAGCGCGCGCTCTCCGGCCAGGTTGCTCATGTGGCCGAGGTCGGTAGAGATATCCTGCGCCGCCTTCTTCACCAGTTCTGTGCAGCGGGCGACCAGCGCTTCGTCCATGCGGAACGCCGGAATGGCAACCCCGCACGAAGCCACCACCGCTCCTTCGTGATTCATGATCGGCGCGGCGATGCCACCCATCTCGGGATGGTTTTCTCCCAGGGTGACGGCAACCCCGGAGCGGGCCACGTCGTCCAGCCTGGCGCGCAGGGTGGCCGCGTCGGTCACGGTCAGCGGTGTGAGCTTTTCCTTCGGCGCCGCGAGAACCTTGTCCCTCATGACGGGATGGAATGCCAGCAACGCCCTGCCCGTGGCGGTACACCATGAAGGAGAGATACGGCCGACCTGGGTTTGAACCCGGATCGAGCGCGGGCTCTCGACCTTGGACAGATAGACGACGCCTCCGCTCGGATCGAGCGCGGCCAGGTGAACCGTCTCATCGGCCGCACGGGAAAGCTTTTCCAGATGGGGACGAGCAATCTGCAGGAAGTCGAGATCGGACAGCGCGGACATGCCGATGCGCCACATCTTAAGTGTAAGCTGATACTTCCCTGGAGCCTTCTGCTCGAGCACGCCGGCTTCCACCAAAGTGGCGAGGATGCGGTGAAGGGAGCTCTTTGGCCGTCCCGTCTCGCGCCCGAGCTCGGCAATCGTCAGTGGCTTCCAGCGGCGTCCAAAGACCTCCAGTATTTCGAACGTCTTCAGGACAGAGCCCATGACGCCAACCTGCCGCTGCCTGTTCTGGGCAGCCGGTTTCCCGCGGGTCGCGTTTCCTGTTTGCATGAGTCCTCAGAGTTCCAAGAACCGAGTCGCTGACAGCCCTTTATTACCACGGCCCGGCGCCGACGCCCGCACTTTCCCGCCAGACGGAGCCATGCGGTGACGCATGGCCGCCCGCATGCCGCTACTGGCGGAACCTGGCTTTCCGCTTGGCAAGGAAAGCCTCCACGCCCTCGTCCCTCTCGCCGCTGGCTATGCACAGCGCGAACAGCTTGTTTTCATAGTCGAGACCGCTGGCAAGGTCCATGTCGGGGCTGCGCAGCACCGCGTCGCGCGCGGCCATCAGGGAGACGGGCCCCTTGGATTGCCACTTGCGGGCGATCTCGAAGGCGGCGTCGCGCAACTCCCCGGGCGCATATATGGCGCTGACCAGCCCGAGCCGTTGCGCCTCCTCCGCGGAAATCTGCTCGCCCAGCAGCGCCATGTCCATCGCCCGGCCAAGTCCGATCATGCGGGCAAGGCGCTGCGTTCCTCCACTTCCTGGTATGACGCCGAGGTTGATCTCGGGCAATCCGAACCTGGCGTTCCGGGAGGCTATGCGCATCGTGCAGGCGAGCGACATTTCCAGGCCGGCGCCCAGGCAATAGCCGTTGATGCAGGCCAGGGTCGGAAGACGCATGCGCTCCAGGAGGAACGGCAGTTCGCGGCGAAGCTGTGCCGCAGTGGAAAGCTCTCCCCGCACGGTGCGCGTCTTCACCTCGTTGATATCGGCCCCGGCGGAGAAGGCTTTGTCGCCCTCGCCGGTGAGAATGACGCAGTCGGCCGTTTCCTCGGCCTCGAGCTTGCGCAGGGCGGAGATCATCTCGGTCCGGATTTCCAGGCTCATGGCATTGAGCTTGTCCGGATGATTGATCGTCAGCAGCGCGATACGGTCCTCGATCTCGAGCCGGATGCGGGAATAGGCCATGGTCACCCCCTGTTCGGGCTGATGAACACGGCCTTGAGCTGGGTGTAATTCTCAAGGCCCGACTGCCCCAGTTCGCGTCCGTAGCCGCTCTGCTTGTAGCCGCCATAGGGAGCCGAAGGCGTCAGATAGGCATAGGTGTTCACCCAGACGGTTCCGGACTCGAGCCTGCTCGCGAAGTTGTGGGCCCGGGCCAGGTCGTTTGTGTGGACACCCGCGGCGAGGCCGTACTTCGTCCCGTTGGCGAGGGCCAGCGCTTCCTCTTCGTCCTTGAAGCGGAAGATGGAGACGACGGGACCGAAGATTTCCTCCTGGGCGATTTCCGCGCCCGGATCGACATCGGTAAAGACCGTTGGCTCGATATAGTAGCCGTGATTTGGGCTGGCCGGCGCCTTGCCGCCGGTAACCAGCTTCGCGCCGGAGGATTTTCCCCGTTCAATAAAGCCCATGACGCGTTCGCGCTGCCGTTCGGCGACGAGGGGCCCGAGCTGGGTCTTCTCGCTTTGCGGATCTCCGATCCGCATGGTCTTCACATAGGAGGACATGCGTTCCACGAACTCGTCGTGAATCCTGTCCTGTACCAGGATGCGCGAGCCGGCGATGCACATCTGGCCCGCGTTGTGAAAAATCCCGAGCACGCCGCGCTTCAGCGCGCCGTCGAGATCCACGTCATCGAAGAAGATGTTCGCGGATTTGCCGCCGAGTTCGAGCACCACCGGCTTGTGCGTCTCGCTGGCGTTGATCACGATCTCCCGGCCGGTGGCCGTGCTGCCGGTGAAGGCGATTTTCCTGATGCGGGGATGAACGGTGATGGCCTTCCCGACCACCGGCCCCATGCCGGTCACCACGTTGACCACTCCTTCCGGGATGCCGACTTCGGCGACGAGTTCCATGAGCTTCAGGAGCGTGAGAGGCGTGTAGGGCGCCGGCTTGATGACGATGGCATTGCCCGCGGCGAGGGCCGGGGCGATCTTCCAGCTCGCCATCATGATGGGGTAGTTCCAGGGAATGATCTGGCCGACGACCCCGTAGGGTTCGCGCCGCACGTAGTTATGCATTGCCGGGCTGGTGTCGACGGTGATGCCCTCGGACTTCGTGGCAAGGCCGGCGTAATAGTCGAAGGTCTCGATGGAATTGGGTATGTCGAAGCCGCGGACGTGGCGGATCGGCTTGCCCTGGTTGAGACATTCGAGCTGGGCAAAGTCCTCGAAATTCGCTTCCAGCGCCCGGGCCAGGTCGGACAGCAGGCGGCCGCGCTTGTAGGCGGGCAGATGTTGCCAGGCCTCGAAGCCTTTCTCGGCCGCGCTGACCGCACGGTCCACGTCCTCGGGCGTGCCTTCGGCCACTTCGGCGATCGCCTCTTCGGTGGCGGGGTTGTGAACCTTGAAATATTTCCCGCTCGAGGACGGCGTGAACTTGCCGCCGATGAACATGTCGTAGCGGGACTTGGTCTCGGATTTCTTACCCATCTGGCGTTCCTTTACTGGCCCAGCCGTTTTGCCAACTCGGCCTTTATGGTCTTGCCGCCCGCATTCTTCGGGATGGCATCGAGGATTTCCAGCCGACGCGGCTTCTTGTAGTCCGCCAGCGTATCGGCGCAGAACTGCTGCAGTGCCTCCAGTCCGATCTCCTGCCCGGCGCGCGGAACGACGAAGGCAACGACCCGCTGGCCCCACTTCGGGTCGGGTTCGCCAAGCACCGCGCAATCGAGCACCGCGGGATGACCCATGAGCAGGTTTTCGATCTCTGCGGGATAGATGTTCACTCCTCCCGATATGATCATGTCTCCCTTGCGCCCGGCGAGCGTCAGGAACCCTTCGTCGTCGAGCGCGCCGAGATCGCCGGTACGGAACCATCCGTCGCTGATCGCCGCGCCGGTCGCCTCGGGATTGTCGAGGTAGCAGGTCATCAAAGAGGGATTGCGGCACCACACTTCTCCGCATTTCCCCGGCGGCAGGAGGGCGCCGTTCTCATCCGCAATCCTGATCTCGACATTTGGAAAGGGCTGGCCGACGCTCATCGGTTTGCGGAGCTGTTCTTCCGGTTTCAGGACCGACATCGAATTGGACTCGGTCGAGCCGTAGTAGTCATAGAGCCGGTCCGTGATGCGGGTCAGGACCTGCTGCTTCGTGGACAACTGCAGGGGCGAACCGCAGGTCACCAGGCGCTTCAGGCTCGACAGGTCGTAGCTTCGGGAGGAGCGGCGCTGCGCTTCCAGGGTCATGACCAGCATGGTCGGCACGACCAGGCTGGACGTGATGCGCGCCCGCTCCAGCAGATCGAGATAGGCCTCTGGCGTGAATTCGCGCAGGATATGAACGGTGCCGCCGACATAAAGATGCATCAGGGTAAAGGTCAGCCCGGCGGAATGAACCATCGGCATCACGCCGGCATACGCGTCAGTCTCGCTGAGGCTGTACAGGATGCAGGCGTTGAGCACCCAGATCATCCGGGCCTTATGAGTTGCCAGGGCGCCTTTCGGGACTCCCGTGGTGCCGGAAGTGAACATGAGGCTGAAGAAGTCGGTCTCCGAGACGGAGCCGGGCTCTTCCGGCCTGCGAGCGAGAAGGTCCTGCCAAGGCACGGCTGTGCCGAGCGGGTCGTCTCCGCAGCACACGATCCGTGCATCGTGGCATCCCGCGGCCAGGGCCTCCCGCAGCATGGCGATCCGCTCGGGTCCGACAAACACCACAGAAGGCCGCGCCTGCGCCAGTATGGGTTTCAGTTCACCGGCCTTGAAGCGCGGGTTCAACGGCGAGAAAACCGCGCCGGCGCGCGCAACCGCGAGCACCGTGACGACATATTCGATGCAGTTGGGAAGATATGCGCTGACCACCTGGCCCTTGCGCACGCCCATGTCACGCAATGACGTGGCCACCGCGTCCACCGCACCCGTCATCTGCACGTATGTGAGGCGGACCTCGCCATCGTCCAGCGCGATCCTGTCGCTGCGGGTGCGCGCGGCATGGCGCCCAACGGCATCGACCGTCAGATCGGAAAGGCCCCCAAAACGGACTCGTTCCAAGGCGCTCTTCTCCTATGCCTGGCGCGAAACCAGGCCCTTGAGCCGCTGCATGCCCGTTTTCAGCGGCACATCCACGGGGCAGACGACGCTGCAGTTGCCCAGCGTGTGGCAGCGCAGGACGCCGTCCACGGACGCGGCCTGCTTGAGGCGCTCCGGCCCGCGCGCATCGCGCTCGTCGAGGGAGAGCATGAGTACGCGGTTCAGGGCGGCGGGGCCGATATAGCCGGGATGGGTTCGCGTCCATTCGCAGGCCGAGAAGCAGGCGCCACAGGTGATGCAGCCATTCTGCGCTTCGATCGTCGCCCGCTTGCGTTCGCCGGGCGGCATGGTGCGAATCTCGCGCAGGTCCGGTTCATTGGGAATGAGCGCGGCGTGAGACCGCTTCATTGCATCGAAGAAAGGCGTCATGTCCGGCACGAGATCGCGCTTCACCGGCAGCGACCGCAGGGGCGCGACGCGAATGTCGGTGCCCAGGGTGGCGACCCCGACCTGGCAGGCGAGCCGCTCGCGTCCGTTGACCACAACCGCGCAGGACCCGCACATGCCGACCCGGCAGGAAAAGCGGAAGCCGAGACTGGGGTCCTGATGCTGGCGGATATTCAGCAGGGCATCGAGGAGACGCGCTTTCGGGTTGCTCAATGATACGGCGTAGGTGGTCTCCGCATGGCCGTTGCGGGGCGTGCGCTGCACGGTGATGCGATAGGTTTTTGCGGATGTCTTGTCGGTCATGATGTGCATCTTTCCCGGCGGGGCCGGCTCACAAGAAATAGATCAGCGCTGCGACCGCGTAGACGACCGTCAGGAGGAAGGCGAGGACAAGGGCCGTGGTGATTGCGCGGATGCTGCCTGGCGCGCTCGTATAGTCGAGGGCGATGCTGCGGAGGCCCGTGAAGGCATGCACGGCGACAGCGGCGAGCAACAGCAGATCGACCACGATGAAGAGAGCGAACTGGAGCTTGTCCGACACGGTGTCGAAGGAGATGGCGTCCATGCCGACGTAAAAATACTGATAGGCGACATGGAAGACGAGCAGCGGCGCGAGAAGCAGCGCGCTGCGGCGTTGCCAGCGCCAGAGGGTCAGGCTGATACGGCCGTCGGTGGACATCTGCGGCTCCCTGTCAGGCCATGAAGGCGGCAACACCGGCCATGCCCCAAAGGCCAAGCCAGGCGGCGACGGTCAGGCGGGCCAGCGCCGGCGCGCTTTCCAGATAGAGGCCACGCTCGTGCGCCATCAGCCTCAGGCCGTTCGCCATGTGGAAGATCAGGCCGCCGAGCAGCGCCATGTCCAGCATGAGAAACTTGGGAGAGGCGAGCGCCGTCATTACGTCGTTGAACATCTGCGGGCCGCCGAGCATGGCGGTGGATACGGTCCATATGTGGAGGATGAGATAGACGAAGAGGCCGATGCCGGTGATGCGGTGGAGCAGGAACAGAACGTTGTCGATCGAGTAAATGCGCCACATGGCGTCAGGCCTCCGTCCGCGATTCCATCGTCGGCTGCTGCTGCTGTTTGGGAATGACGGTTTCGCCGGCAAGATCGCTGGCCTTGCGGCGGGTAAACGCAACCGGGACGGACCTGGACGTGATGCCGCCCTTTCCGTTGCGTCGCAGGACGATGTTGTAGAGGCCCTTGTCGCTGGTCGCCTCGAAGTCCGACCTGTAGTGGCTGCCGCGGGATTCCTTTCGCAATTCGGAAGAAACGCGGATCAGGTCTGCGACAGCGAGCAGGTTCTCCACGTCCAGGCGCTCGGTGAAAGCAACGTTGCCTGCGGCGTCCCCGGGAACCGGCAGGTCCTCGATGCCGCCCCGCACCTCCTCGAGGATCGAATTTGCCCGCTCAAGCGACTCCTTGCTCCGGATGATGCCGAGGTTCTCCCAGGCGCATGTGCGCACGCGGGCGCGCATGGCGAAGGGATCTCCCCCGCCCTTGCGTGCCTCCCCATAGCGCTGAAGCAGGCCGTGGAGCTGATCCTCGTCGAACTTGCGCGCCTGAGTGTTCGCCGCATGCTCGGCAAGCGTGTGGCCTGCGAGGCCGCCGAAGACCATCGACTCCGCCACTCCATTGCCGCCGAGCCGATTGGCGCCGTGGACACCGCCGGCGTCTTCGCCCGCGGCGTACAGGCCATCGAGGTTCGTGTGACACCGCGTGTCGATGAGAGCGCCGCCCATCTGGAAATGCGCCGTCGGCGTCACCTGGATGAGATCCTTCGCCATGTCGTAGCCGAAGGACATGCAGCGTTTGTACATGCCGGGTGAGGACTTCATCAGGAAGTCCCGGCCGAGATGGCGCACATCGAGATATACGCCCTCTTCGTCGGTGCCGCGGCCCGCCATGATCTCCATGAAGCTCGATCTGGAGACGCGGTCGCGGGTGGACCGCTCCATCTTTGCCGGGTCGTAGCGCTGCATGAAGCGTTCATGGTTCGCGTTGAGCAGATGCCCCCCGGCGCCACGCAACCCTTCCTCCAGCACCGTGCCGGTGGTGACGGAAGCGCCTGCGATAAGGCCGGTGGGGTGGAACTGCATCATCTCCATGTCGACGAAGCTGGCGCCGGCGCGAAAGGCCATGGCCATGCCGTCGCCGCTCTTGTCGAGCGATGCGGCCGTCACCTTGTAGAGAGGAGCGGCTCCGCCGGTGGCCAGCAGCGTCGCGCGCGCGCTCATGGCAATGAATTCGCCGGTATGGGTGTCGAGGAGGAGGGCGCCTGCAATCGACTTGCCGTTGGCGTCACGGATCAGGTCGAGGCCGCGCACCTCGTTCATCACGTCAATGTCGCGCACGAGCACCTGTTCCGACAGGCGGCTCATGAGTTCGATGCCGGTGAGGTCTCCGCGATGCACGGTCCTGTTGAAGGACTGCCCCGCCAGTGCCCGCTGGTGGATGCTGCCGTCGGTATTGCGGTCGAAGTAGCAGCCGTAGCGGTTCTCGAGCTCGTAGATTCGCTCCGGCGCCTCGGTCACAAGGATCCAGGCCAGCTCCTGATTGTTGACCATGCTCCCGCCGCGCAGGGTGTCGTCATAGTGCTTGTCGAAGGAGTCTTCTGCGTGAAGCACCACGTTGTAGCCGCCCTGGACCATCCGGGTGCAGCCGCTCTTGCCGAATACCCCCTTGGAGGCGACCACGATCTTGAGGGAAGGGTCGCGATCATGGGCCCGCAAGGCCGCATAAAGGGCTGCGCCGCCCCCCCCAATGATCAGAATATCGCAATTCCGCCGTTCCATCAGACGTTCCATAATACGGTACAATATTATCTCTATGGCTCACGCTACCTATTTTCTCCCAATATTGCAAGGCAAAGAGGCAGTTATAAAATTCCGTATTGCAGAACATGGGTTGCAAATTTGTCGCGGTCGCTCGGGTAAGGGCCAAAAAAGGCGCAATTTCCGGCCAAAATCGCAATCCGCACCGCGCGGAAATCAGTGTCCTGCGATGTGGAACAGATTATACCGCTTATATGCCTTTACTAACGGGGATTTCTTGGGCAATATCTCTCTAGAAAATATATTGTTCCATAATACGGAACATAAAGGGAAGGAAAACCGTTATGCTCGCCGGTATCGACCTCAGCATGAAGCGATGGGACTGGGACTTCTTCCTGAAGGAGCGGAAGAAGGTCCTGGATTTCTGGCCCACGGGAGCGGCCCTGAAGTCGGAATCCGCCATCGACGAGGCTATCGCCTACCACAAGGAGCAGCCCTGGTATAAGTACGCGGCGCTGCGCAACCTGAAGGCGGAGGAAGAGGACCGGATCCAGATCACTCCCCAGGTCGGCCACGCACTTGTCGACCAGACAGTGGATCACATGACCCACTCGGAGGACCTGCGGCCCGCGCGCTGGTACATCCTTACCGACACCTATACCCGCAAGTCCGAGTATGCGAAGGCGCAGGACGCGGTCGAGCGCAGCATCCGCGACAAGTTCTCGTACCTCAACGGTTACCCCGTGGTCGCTCATGGCGTCGAAGGCGCCCGTGCGGTGAACGAATGCACGAAAGCGGCGGTCGGCACCGACAACAACGACGAGGATGCGCGGCTTCCCTGGGAGATCGCTCTCGCGGGTGGATGGAGCTGGGGAACCATCAAGAGCATCGAGGAACTGATCCAGCATTCGCGCGACTATCCGGTCGATCTGAACATCTTCAACCAGCAGTACATCGACCGGCTCGCCGCCCACTACAATGAGGCGGGCATCCCGATCCTGCGGCGCGCCTCGGCCAATCTGCCCGGCTGGGACACGCTTGGATTCAAGGTGACGGTATCCCTGCTCGAGACGCTGCTGTCGGCCGCCCAGGGCGTGAAGTTCATCGACCTCAGCCTCGGCATCGGCATGAACCTCGTACAGGACGTGGCGGCGATCCGCCTGCTCAAGAAGCTGGCGCGCGAGTATCTCGACGCCGCCGGCCACACGGACGTGAAGATATTCTCGTGGACCTATTTCTTCCTTGGAGACTGGCCGCTGGACCGCGGTGCCATGTCCGGCCAGCTTTCCTGGAACGCGGCGGTGTCGGCGCTGGCGGGGTGCAACGGCATGTTCATCAAGTCGCCCGATGAATCGTCCACGACGCCCACGGCCGAGGGGTTCCGCGAGGCCATACAGATCTGCGGACAGGTCGCCAGGCTTGTCGCCGGGCAACGGTTGCCGGATTCGCCCGAACTGAAGCTCGAAATGGACATGATGGAGCAGGAGGTGCGGGCCGTCGTCTCCAGGATCAGGGAAATGGGCGATGGCGACATTGCGGTCGGCGGCGCCAAGGGCATCATGACAGGTGTCCTCGACACGATGTTCTCGCCCTACAAGTATCTCAACGGAAAGGTGAAGATCGTCCGCGACCGTCGCGGCGCCTTGCGCTACCTCGATCACGGCGACGTGCCCCTGCCGAAGGACGTCATCGAATACCATCGTTCCTGCATCAAGGACCGGGAAGACAAGGAGAACGACAAGGCCGGCGTAAGCTGGCTGATCCGTGAGGCGACGTGGGCCTCCCGGGCCCTTATCGAAGAAGTCCAGGACCGGTCCTACTGAGTCGGGGAGAAAGACCAATGGCCAGCAACGCGAAAAAGCCCGCGGGCAATCGTAAACCAGTCATCGTTCTCGGCACGATCGGGCATGATGCGCATGTGGTGGGGAGCAACGTGCTCCGTTATGCGCTCGAGGAGGCCGGCTTCAAGGTGGTGTTCCTGGGGGCGGTCGTTCCCGCGGAGGAATTCATCGCAACGGCGAAGGAAACCGCGGCGGATGCCATTCTCGTTTCCTCGCTCTACGGCATGGCGCGGATCGATTGCGCCGATTTCGGCGCGAAGTGCAAGGAAGCCGGGCTCGATCACGTCAAGCTCTATCTCGGCGGCATTCTCGTGACCGATCCGGAGGAGTGGGACAAGACCGAGGCCCTGTTCACCGAATACGGATTTCATCGCGTCTACCCCCCGCAGACGAAACCCGAACGCGCCATCGACGACCTGAAATCCGACCTCGGCCTTGCCTGAGGCCCAGCCCGACCGAGGCAGATGTCGCTGCACCTGACCGTCGACTTCGGCAGTACCTATACCAAGGCGGTTCTCTTCGATCTCGCCGCGGAGAAGGTGGTGGCCGTAGGCTATTCTCCCAGCACCGTCGGCGAGGACGTTCGCGAGGGGCTGCGTGCGGCGCTGAAGCAGCTTGGGGGCGCTCACGATTTAAAGGCGATCCCGTGTCTCGCCTGCAGCAGCGCGGCCGGCGGACTGCGCATGGTTACGATCGGTCTCGTCCCCTCGTTGAGCCTCGAGGCGGCGCGGCGCGCGGCCCTCGGGGCGGGCGCGAAAGTGGTCGGGGCGTTCGGCTACAAGCTCACGGCGGCGGACCTGGACGAGATCCGGTCGCAGAAGCCCGACATCCTGTTGCTTGCCGGCGGCACGGACGGCGGCGATGAAGAGAACATCCAGTTCAACGCGGGCCAGATCGGAAAGCTCGGACTGGCCATACCCGTGATTGTTGCCGGGAACAGGGCGGCCGTCGCGGAATGCGAAGCCATCCTCGCGTCGGCCAATGTAGAAGCCATCGTCACTCCCAACATCCTTCCCGAGGTGGACAAGCTCAACGTGGAGCCTGTGCATGCGGAGATACGACGGATTTTCATGGACCGGATCGTCCATGCCAAGGGCATAGACAAGGTCGGGGAAGAGCTCGATCTGTCGGGACCCATCGTGCCGACGCCTCGCGCCATCCTGGACGCTGCGCAGTTGCTTTCGGAAGGCAGCGGCAGGGAAAAAGGCGTCGGGGACGTGGTCGTGATCGATATCGGGGGCGCAACCACAGACATCCACTCCATCGCGTCGGGGGCGCCGCGCACTCCTGGCGTGGTGCCTCGGGGGTTGCCCGAGTTGCGCGCCAAGCGAACCGTCGAGGGTGATCTCGGCATGCGCGTCAATGCTCCGACCGTGCTGCAACGGGTCGGACCCGATGCGATCGTCGATATGTGCAGGAGCATCGGCGGTTTCGACTGCGTGAACGCGGCAACCGTCCAGTCCTATGTTGAGCGCGTGGGAGAGGACACGTCCTTTGTTCCAACCGAGCGCGAGGAACTGGCCATTGACGCCGCCATCGCCGGTTGCGCGGCTCAGCTCGCCATGATCCGCCATGCGGGTCATCTCAGGGAGGTCTATACGCCAAACGGCACTGTGTTGGTGCAGGAAGGGAAGGACCTGACCGGGACGCGCATGCTGATCGGCGTGGGGGGCGTGGTGGCCCACGGGCGGTATGCAAGGCCGATCATGGAAGCGGCCTTCTGGTCGAATGCACGGCCGATGTCGCTCTGCCCCAGGTCGCCCGAGCTGTTTGTCGACCGTCACTACGTGCTGTTCGGTGTCGGTCTGCTCTCACGGCACTTCCCCCTGCCTGCTCTTGCAATCGGTCGCAGCGAACTTCTTCCCGTCTAGTTGCTTCTCCCCCGACAGGCGCCGCAAGCGCCGCCATTTGTTCTGTAATGCGGAACATTTTTGGTGATAGCGCAGAAAACGCTATAAAATGGGTATTTTATGTCCCGTATTACGGAATATGCATTTATTTATCTTGACTGAAAGACCTCATCCGCTGATGCTCATCTTCGAGGTGCCACGGGAAGCGGTGATTTCATCGCCTAGGCGCTACATCGCTTCCGGAAAAAACGGCATCCGAATTTGGGAGGATCGCCATGACATTTACTGGAGCGAAATACGTCGTTTTTGCCGCGCTTGGCGGCATGTTGTGCGCCGCGAGCGTGAGCGCCCACGCGGATTGGAAACCCAAGCAGGAAATCAAGATCATCGTTCCGGCAGGGCCGGGCGGCGGCTCTGACCAGTTCGTACGCCAGATCGCGCAGGCGGCCGAGAAGGTCGATCCGTCTGTGAAGATCGTCGTGGAGAATATCAGCGGCGGCGGCGGCGCTACCGGCTTCACTGCCTATATGGGCATGCAGCCGGACGGCTATACCTACGTCAGCGTCTATCCCGAAATCGGCCTGAAGCTCGCTGACGGCACTCTGCCTTACGGCGCCGATAACGTTCAGCCGGTCATGCGCGCGCAGGCCGGCCCCGCGACCTTGCTGATCAAGGGCGACGAGACGAGGTTCAAAACCTACGACGAAATGATCGCCTTCATGAAGAAGTCCAATGTCGAGCTTGTGGTGGCCACCTACACCATACGGGGCTTCGACGACCTGACGCTCGACGCGATCGAGAAGAAGGAAGGCGTCAAGTTCAAGCGCGTGCCCTACGTCAAGGCCGGCGAACGCTTCGCCGGGCTCATGGGCGGCCATGTGGACCTGCTGACCCAGCGCATCGGCGACGTAATGAAGTTCATCGAGGCGGGCACCATGAAGCCCATCCTGGTGGACGTTCCCGAGCGGCTGGAGCAGTTCCCCGACCTGCCGACGTTCAAGGACCAGAAGATTCCATTCGAACTGCGCTATTGGCGCGGCATATGGGCCAGCGCCAAGGTGCCCGCCGAGGCTGTCGCCTTCCTTGACGACCTCCTGCACAAGGCCATGTCGGAACCGGGCTACGAGAAGTACACCAAGGCCGGCTTCTACCACCTGGTCGACGGCTATCTCGATCACAAGGCCTTCACTGACTACGTGAAACGCGAGATCGATATCTACAAGCAGGCCTACAGCGAAAAGAAGTAGCCAGGCGTTCGCGCCGCCAGGAGCACGCCAATGAGTGCCAACCGCGCCTTGATCGCCGAGATCCTCGTAGTTCTGGTGGCGGTTGGCATTCTCCTGCGCGACTTGAGTGTCTCCGGCCTCACCATCAACAGTACGCTCTGGCCGACCATCCTTCTGGTCCTGATGGGCATCACGGCGCTGCTTCTGCTCATTCCCGTGAAGGGCGCCGAAGCCGGGCAGGATACCGTCGAAAAGGCCTCCGGACGCGAGGTGGACGAATCCAGGCGGCGCTACTGCATGATGGCAATCTATGCCGTCTATGTCCTTGCGCTGCCCTTTCTGGGCTTTGGGCTGGCAACGCTTCTGTTCATACCGGTCACGGCCAGATTGCTGGGCATGCCTCTGACGCTTGCCCAGATCGCCGTGGCTCTGGCCACGGCAGTAGGGGTCTATCTGCTCTTTCAGGTCGTCTTCAACGTTCCGCTGCCTGCGGGTCCGCTGAATTTCCACATCCGCTGGTTCTGACGCATGGAATACGTTTCCGCAGCCCTGCACATCATCGGCGACTGGACGAATCTTGGCCTCCTCGCGGTTGGCCTGGTTCTTGGCAGCCTCTTCGGCGTATTGCCCGGCGTCAGCGTGCTGACCGCGGTCGTCCTGGTTCTGCCCCTGACCTACGCCCTCTCGTCGGAAGGCTCGATCATCCTGCTGATCGGCATCTACGTCTCGGGCATCTTCGCGGGTTCCACGACCGCCATCCTGTTCAACATTCCGGGCGACCCGCAGAATGCCTGCACCGCCATCGACGGCTATCCGATGACCCGCAAGGGAAAGGCGGCGAAGGCGATCGGCGCAGCTATCGTCAGTTCGGCGATTGGCGGCTTGTTCGGCTGCCTTGTCCTGATCCTGGTTTCGCGGCAACTGGCGACTGTTTCCCTTGCCTTCGGGCCGGCGGAGTATTTCGCGTTGACGTTCCTAGGGCTTTCGGTCGTCAGCGGCCTGGGGGTGAGTTCGTATGGCAAGACAGTCCTGTCGGTGCTGGCCGGGCTGCTGCTGGCCACCTTCGGCGTCTCCGAGGTATCGGGCGAATCCCGGTTCACGTTCGGCATTGAGATCCTGAACTCGGGCTTCAACTTCGTGCCCGTGATCATCGGCGCGCTGGCGATGAGCGAGGTCTTCGAGAAAGCGGGAGACACCAAGGGCCTGACCGGGAAATATTCGGGCAAGGCATTCAGCATTCGCGATGGCCTGCCTGACATGGCGGAAGCGAAGGCCATGCTGCCCGCATGGGCACGGGGCGGAGCCCTGGGCACTTTCATCGGCGCGCTTCCGGGCGCAGGCGCCACCGTCGCGGCATTTGTGGCCTATGGCGTCGAGCGCGCGGTCAATGTGCGGCGCAAATTTTTCGGGAGGGGCGAGATCGCCGGCGTGGCGGCCCCCGAGACGGCCAACAATGCGGCCGGCATGGGCACACTGGTGCCGCTGCTGGCGCTCGGCATTCCAGGCGGCGGCGTCGCCGCGGTGATGCTGAGCGCCCTGCAGATTCACGGTCTGCAGCCCGGGCCCCTCATGTTCATTTCGCAGCCCGTCATGGTGCAGGTCATCTTCATCACGGCGCTGATCGCCAACGCGCTGATACTGTGCATTGGTCCCTGGCAGGCCCGCTACATCGTTCGCCTGCTGACGCTGCCCAGCTATCTGCTGTACCCGGCCATCGCTGTTTTCTGCATCGTCGGCGCCTATTCGGTGAACAACAACATTTTCGATGTCTGGGTCATGCTCGCATCCGGACTGGTCGGAGCCTATTTGCGCACGCACGGCTACTCCGTTGTGGCGCTGGTGCTCGGAATGGTTCTGGGCCCTATCGCCGAAGGCGCCTTCGTGCAGGGTATGATCATGTTTTCTTCCCCGCTCGGCTTCGTGTCCCGGCCGCTTTCCGCGAGTATGATCGCTCTTGGAGTTGTCTTCCTTACGCTTCCGCTCCTGTTGAGAGCCTTTGGATCGCTGCGCTCCTGGTCAAAGGGCGCGAATCTCAGCGCCTCGGCTGACTGAACGGGCCGCTCCATGTCCCAGGGTTCTGCCGCATCTGGTCCAGACAGAGGGACGGCCGGGTGAACGGGGGCGTAACGGCGAACCTGCTGACACTGGAGTCGCTGCTGCTCCTTGCCGCGATAACCGCGGCAGCCAGTTTCGTCAAAGGCGTCACCACCATGGGGCTGAATCTGATCGGCGTTCCGGTCATCGCCATTTTTTTCGACGTGCAAACAGCCATCGTCGCGACATCGATCCCGAAGTTCCTGAGCGACATCTACATGGGGCTGGAAGCGCGCGACGGCGCGGAGAGTTCCACGCCGAAGGGCATGGCTGAATTCGCCATCGCCGGCGCTGTTGCGGTAGCCGGAGCGACGTTCCTCCTCGCCAGCCTTGCCAACAGGTCCCTGTCTTTTGTCCTGGGCGCGTTCGTCATTGCATTCGTGGTGCTGCAGCTATTGCCGAAACCACCGGTCATTCCGGCCCATCATCGGAGAGCCTGGGGCGTTCCGTTCGGCCTCTTGTCGGGCGTGAGCCAGGGATTGACCGGTGCCGCCGGGCCGACAACGGCCATCTACCTCTACAGTGTGACCACGACCACCACGAGCTTCGTCTTCCTTTCCTCGATCGTCTACGTGGCCCTGGGCGTCATGCAGCTCTCGGCGTTTGTGGGCTTTGGGCTGTTCAGCATCGAGCGGCTCATGGCGTCGGTGCTGCTGGTCCCGCCTGTGTTCGTCGGCACATGGCTCGGCATAAAGTGCCGCAGACGGCTTTCGGTCAGGCGTTTCCGGCAAGCTCTTCTGGTCATGCTGGCGGCAACAGCGGCCGCCCTTATCGCAAAGGGGATCTAGGTGGACCGTCATGCGGAGATCTGCCCCAACGCCTGGCCGACAGTTGAGCCGACAAGAGCTGAAGGTACTGCGTGCCAGGGCGCGTGCCGGCAATGTTGAGGCGGCTGTTTCGATTCTCGCGCACAGCGTGGCGCTACGCCACCGGCGGCTGAGCGTGCGCCGGTATATGCTGGCAATGGCGTGTGGCAGCGATCAGCTCTCGCCGTTCGCTGCCTATTGCGAATCGGTCGCGGCGGACCTCCCGTTGAATGAAATAAGGGGCATGGCGGAGGATGTCGCGAGACTGGTCTCGGCCGCGCAAGGAAACGCGCCGCGGTGATCGCCGCCGGGGTCCCGTGGCATGCTCGTCAGTTCACGGCTTGGCCGGATGCGGCTGTCCGCTGCTGGCTTCCGCCCCGCCTCAATGTGCGAATTCCGTCTCCGGGAATTTGGCAACGAAGGAACTCTTGTTCAGCGGACAGGCTTTCTTGGCCATCAGGGCGATATCGCGGGCCAGGGGATGGCTGCGGTCGGCGCGGATGAAGGCGTACATTCCGACGGGCGGCACCTGGGGACTGCAGTCGACGACGCGCACGTCGCCCGCGTCGAGCTGCTTCCTGACATAGTAGGTCGGCAGCAGGCCCACGCCCAGTCCGGATTCCGTCAGCGACTGGATCACCACGATGCTGTTGCACTCGATGTAGTTGCGGCTGCTGGCGCGGTTCTCGCGGAACCACTGGTTGACCAGCTTGTAGTGGTAGGACTGCTTCGACAGGGTGATGATCGGCCAGCGCCGCAGCTCGCGCGGCGACAAGGTGTGGTGCGGAACCGCCGATTGCCGGTTGACCATCCACAGGAACTCGGCGGCGCCGAGCTCCACGGTTTCGAACTCGGAAGTCCAGGACTTGCCCGGCGACAGAACCACGTCCAGCTCACCGGCCCGCAGCTTCTCGACAAGTTCCATGGCCAGCCCGATCTGGAGGTCGAGTTTGACCCGCTTGAACTTGGCGCGGATGTCTTTCACGAGGTCGCCAAGCCAGGTCACCGCGATCAGGTCCGCGACGCCGAGCCTGACAATGCCGCCGATGGTATCTGTCTGGCCTATGGACGACTGGATGTCCCAGACCTGCTCCATCAGCGCTTCCGCCATGTCCAGCAGTTCCTGGCCCTTCGCGGTCAGGCTGGCCGCGCGCCGTCCGCGCACGAACAGTTGCACGCCGAGGTCGAGTTCGAGTTCGTGTATGCGCGTGGAAATGGCCGATTGCGTGGTGTTGAGCCGCTGTCCCGCGGCCGCGAAACTGCCCAGCCTGGCGATCCAGATAAACGTCTCGATCTGCTTCAGGTTCATACGCCGAACCAGCCTGTGTTCTTCTAGCCAAGACAAAGGATGACCCAATACCGGTTGGCAGACAAGAAGCAGAACGGTGAAAAAACAGGCAAAAACTACGCGTGTCCCAGATAGGCCTTCTGAATATTGCCGCTCTTGAGCAATTTCTTTGCTGTATCGGCCAGCACGATGCGGCCGTTCTGCAGAACATAGCCGCGGTCCGCGACGGAGAGCGCCATGTTGGCGTTCTGCTCGACGATGAACATGGCCACGTTCTGCTTCTTGATGCGGGCGATGACTTCGTAGACGCGCTCGACCAGGGCCGGCGCCAGACCCATCGACGGCTCGTCCATGAGGATCAGCTTCGGCTGGCCCATCAGGGCGCGCGCCACCGCCACCATCTGCTGTTCTCCGCCCGACAGCGTGCCGCCGAACTGGTTCAGCCGCTCCTTCACGCGCGGGAAGATCTCCAGCACTTCTTCCATGGTCTGCTCGATATCCCCTCCGCCCGTGGCGCGGCGCGCGTAGGCGCCCATCAGCAGGTTCTCCCGCACGGTCATGGAGGCGAACAGCCGTCGCGCTTCCGGAACCGGCGCCAGGCCCAGCGCGATGATCTCGCCGGACTTGCGCCCGTCGATGCGTTCGCCGGCGAAGGTGATCGTCCCCGATGCCGGCCGGACCAGCCCCAGGATGGTTTTCATGGTCGTCGTCTTGCCGGAGGCGTTGCCGCCGAGCAGGGAGACGACTTCTCCGGGATACACCTGGATGTCGATGCCCTTCAGGATCTGGATGGAGCCGTAGAAGGTGACGACCTTGTCCAGTTCCAGCAGGGGCGCGGAGCCGCCGCCGGAGCCGTTGCGCGGCCTGTGAAGGACTTTGTCGGAGACTGCGGTGGACATGCGGGGCAGGGCCTCGTGCGAGACGGCATTCGCGCGATTGTCATGAAAGGCAGCGGCTTGCGCAAGACGGGCAACCTTAGAACTTTACGATTGATACCATTCAAAACATTGAAGTCGCGGAAGCCGCGGGGCTGCGCTTAGAATTTGCAGGTGAGGGAAGGCGCCGGGGTTATGCTGGCTCATTCTCTTCCGCCAGGTCCGGCAGCAGACGCGGGACCACACAAGCCGCGAAGGCAGGAACCGAGGGAACCCGAATGCAGGGCCGGCTTAGATAGCGCAGTTTCGAAAGGACGAGCATCATGACCCGGATAACGCGGCTGCTGGCCGCCACGCTGCTGATCTGCGCCGCGCAGGTCGGAACCGCCCGTGCGGACACCTACAAGTTGTTTGTGAACCTGCCTCTTTCCGGACCGTGGTCGAACTTCGGCGAGGGCATGTACAATTCCTTCAAGCTGGCCATCGACCAGGGCAATGCCTCCGGCGTGCTCGGCAGCGACAAGCTCGAGGTGGTCCGCGGCGACAATGCCGGCGACACCGCCCAGGGCGTGAGCCTTGCCACCAAGGCCGGCGCCGACCCAACTGTCATTGGCGCCTTCTGCTGCTGGACCAGCGGCATCGGCCTCGCCACCCACTCCATCTACAACCGCTACGGCCTGCCGACCATCCTCGGCGGTTCGAACGACAGCCGCACCACGCGTCCGTTCCATGACAGCAAGGTCATCTTCCGCAATTCGCCTTATGACCTGATCAACATGAAGATGGCCGCCCATTACGCGGTCTCCGTGGCCAAGTTCAAGCGCATCTACACCATCGACGACAACTCCGCCTTCGCCGTCACCCAGGTGAACGAGTTCACCAAGGTGGCGAAGAAGGAGGGCGGCGACAGCATCATCGTCGGCCGCGAGAGCATTGTGCCCGGCGAGAAGGACTTCACCTCGCTGCTGACCAAGATCAAGCCGCTCGATCCGGACCTGATCTTCTTCGGCGGCCGCATCGTCGAGGCGAGCCTGATCCGGCAGCAGATGGTGAAGCTCGGCTTCAAGGCCCCCATCATGAGCTCCGGCGGCACCTTTTCCGAGACCTTGATCAAGGTGACCGGCGAAGCCGCCAACGGCTTCCTCGCCAGCTTCTGGGGCCTGCCGCTCGACTACTACCCCGAAGGCCGCGGCACCCAGTTCGGCAAGGACTACGCCGCCGCCAATTTCAACCAGCCCTACGAGTCCTTCGGTCCGATGGCCTACGCCGCCGGCCAGGTCTTCGTGCAGGCCGTCGCCGCCGCCCAGAAGAAGGGCAAGGTAACGCGCGAGGCCATGCTGAACGAACTGAACACGGGCAGCTTCGAGACCATGCTCGGGGACTTCAAGTTCGACGAGAACGGAATGCTGGATATCCTGCATATCGCCATCTACGAGGTCCAGAATGGCAAGTGGGAGATCCTCTACAGGACCGACCGCAGCGCCACGGAGCTCAAGAAGGTCGAGAAATAATCCCACGGCACGGGCGCGCCGGCACTCCGGCGGGCGCGCCCGTCACCATGGCGGTTTCACGCGGAAGGTCTCCATTCCGGGACGTCCGCCTTCCCATCCATCCGCCCGCGGCGGCCGGCGCAACGCAGACGGCATAGACGACCCATGGATATGTGGATTCAGCAGCTCATCAACGCGCTGACCATCGGCGGAATGTATACGCTGGTCGCGGTGGGCTTCACGGTTTTCTTCGGTGTGCTCAGGCTCATCAACTTCGCCCACGGCGAGGTGTTCATGTTCGGCGGTTTCGCCGCGCTCGCCGTCTCGACCATCTGCCTCTCCGTGGGCATCGACAACGCGCCGCTCATCATCGTTCTGATGTTCATCGTGGCCATGCTGCTCTCGGCCGTGCTCGGCGCGGTCCTCGAGCGCGTCGCCTTCAAGCCGCTGCGGGGCATGCCGCCGCTGCTGCTGCTGGTCACTTCGCTGGCCCTCGGCATCGTCATCCGCGAGGGCGTCAAGGAATTCTATCCCCAGGGCGCCAATCCGCAGGCGTTCTTCTCGCCCTATGCGCTCAACACCTTCAACGTCGGCGGCGTCACCCTGTCCTGGACCCAGATTGGTCTCGTCGCCTTCTCGCTGGTGCTGGTCTACGGTGTCTACCTGATGGTCACGCGCACCTGGATGGGCCGCGCCATGCGCGCCACCTCCGAGGACAAGGACGCCGCGCTCATGATGGGCGTCGATGTGGACGCCGTCATCCGCAACGCCTTTCTCATCGGCTCCGCCCTGGGCGCGGCCGCGGCGGTGATGAACGGCCTGTTCTACCAGAACATCCGCTTCGACATGGGCTGGGTCATGGGCATCAAGGGCTTCACCGCCGCCGTCATCGGCGGGCTCGGCAATGTCTACGGCGCCATCGTCGGCGGCTACGTGCTGGCGCTGTTCGAGGTTCTGGTGGTGGCGCTGGTGCCCAACGGCTCCCAGTACAAGGACGTCTTCGTCTTCGCCATCCTGATCGCGATCCTCGTGTTCCGTCCATCGGGCCTGCTCGGCACGCCGCAGGAAAAGGTGGGGTGAGATGCCCGAGATAGATTTCATTGGCACCCAGCTCGCCGCCGGCGACAGCCGCAGCACCGCGCGCCGCTGGCGCGACCGCGGCATTCTCGCCGCCGCGCTCGTCGCCATCTTCGCCACGTTCCTCGTCGGCCTCACGATCGAGAGCGCCAACCTGCTGGTCGTCTACATGGCGGTCGTCACCGGCGCCGTCATCCTGCTGGGCCGGGCCGGGGGCGTGGACGAGAAGTTCCGCGGCCTGGTCGCCCGCGACCGCGCCTTTACGTATGTGATGATCGGGGTGCTCGCGCTCTCCTATCCGCTGGTTCTGTCCGGCGACGCCTACCTGATCCATCTGGGGGCGCTGGCGGGGATCTTCGTCATCATGGCGCTGGGCCTGAACATCACGCTCGGCTTCGCCGGCTTGCTGGACGTCGGCTTCGCCGTCTACTTCGCCGCCGGCGCCTACACCAGCGCGCAGCTCGCGGTGCTCTATGATCTGCCCTTCTGGATCGGCCTGCCGCTGGGCGGCCTGTCGGCGGCGCTGTTCGGTTTCCTCATCGCCTGGCCGGCGCTGCGCGTGCAGGGGCACTATCTCGCCATGGTCACGCTTGGCTACGGGCTGATCATGAACATCCTGCACAGGAACCTGAAATTCCTGACCAACGGCACCGACGGTGTCCTGAACATTCCCGCGCCGTCCATCGGAAGCTACGATTTCCTCAAGTCGATCAATATCTTCGGCTACCAGTTGCCGTTCCAGACCAACTATTACTACCTGACGCTCGTTCTCATCGGCATCACCATCTTCGTCAGCTACCGGCTGCAGAACTCCAACATCGGCCGCTGCTGGGAGGCCATCCGCGAGGACGAGATCGCCGGCAAGTGCTTCGGCGTCAACCTGACGCGGCTGAAGGTGCTCGCCTTTTCCACCGGTGCCTTCTTCGGCGGCGTCGGCGGCGCCACCTTCGCCCACATGATCGGCTTCATCCATCCCGACAACTTCATCCTGCTGACCTCGATCACCATCCTCGCCATGGTGCTCATCGGCGGCATGGGCAACGTCTGGGGCGTCGTCATCGGCGCCGTCCTGCTGACCATGATTCCCGAGCGCCTGCGCGACTTCGAGAACCTGCGCATGCTGCTGTTCGGCGGCGCCATGGCGCTGATCATGATCTACCGCCCGCAGGGGCTGTTTCCCGGTGTGCGCCGCCGCCGCGAGGTCGAGGCCGGCCGCATGGACGAGCTGATCGAGAAATCCGGCAAGGCCACCTCTCATGCCCGGCCGGTCTCGCTCGACGGATAGGTGCGCGACATGGGAAAGCCAGCCACACCCTGCCTGCTGGAGACGCGCAAGCTCTGCAAGTCCTTCGGCGGCCTGCAGGCCATCCAGAACCTCGACTTCGACATCTCCGAGGGCGAGATCCTGGCCATCATCGGCCCCAACGGTTCGGGCAAGACCACCTTCTTCAACCTGATCATGCAGCTCTACGAGGTGACCTCCGGCTCGATCCTGTTCGGGCCGCAGCATCGCGAACTGGTCGGCCTGCGCACTTTCGAGATCAACCGGCTCGGCATCGCGCGCACCTTCCAGAACCTGCGCCTGTTCCCGAACCTGACCATCCTCGAAAACGTCCTCATCGGCATGAACCGGCACCTGTCGAGCAGCTTCTGGCGCGCCATCGCGCGTCCGCCCTCGCTGGGGCAGGAGGAGCGGGCGGCGGAGGAGCGGGCGCTGGAGATACTCTCATTCTTCGGCGCGCGCCTGCTCAGCATGTGCAACGAGCCCGCCCATTCGCTCTCCTACGCCAACCGCCGCCGTCTCGAGATCGCCCGCGTGCTCGCCTCCGACCCCAGGCTCATCCTGCTGGACGAGCCGGTCGCCGGCATGAATCCGACGGAGACCTCCGAGATCATGACCGACATCGAGCGCATCAACGCCATGGGATACACCGTGCTCCTGATCGAGCATGACATGACCCTGGTGAAGGGCGTGGCCAGCCGCGTGGTCGCCTTCGACCATGGCCAGAAGATCGCGGAAGGCTCGTTCGCGCAGGTTTGCAACAACCCGGCGGTGATCGAGTCCTATCTCGGTCGCCAGGGCGCCAGTAAGAAGAAGGGAGGCAGGCGCGCCAGGGCCGGCTAGCCCGCGCGTCCGCCCCGAACACGTAAGGAACCGAATGTCCATACGAATAACTGTCGATACCGGAGGAACCTTTACCGACGTCGTCGTCTCCGACGGCTCCGGGCGTTTCTATGTCGGCAAGGCCCTGACCACGCCGAAGCGGTCCTTCGACGGCCTGCGCGCGGCTATCGCCGTCGCCGCCGAGGAGATGGACAGCGATGCCGATACCGTCCTGAAGCAGGCGGAGTTGCTGATCTTCGGCACCACCCGCGCCACCAACGCCATCGTCACCCGTGCCACCGCGCGCACCGCCTTCCTGACCACCCAGGGATTTCCGGACATTCTGGTGCTGAAGGAGGGCGGCAAGTTCGATCCGCACGACTTCTCGCAGGCTTATCCCGAGCCCTATATTCCCCGCCGCGACACCTTCGAGATTCCCGGCCGCATCGACGCGGAAGGAGGCGTGGTCGCGCCGCTCGACGTCGAGGCGGCGCGAAAGGTCCTGAGAAAACTGGCGCAGCGCAAGTTCGAGGCGGTCGCCGTCTGCCTGATCTGGTCCATCGCCAACCCGGCCCACGAGCTGGAGCTCGGCAGGCTCATCGAGGAAGAGCTTCCGGGCGTGCCCTACACGCTCTCCCACCAGCTCATCCCCATTCTGCGCGAATACCGCCGCGCCTCCACCACCGCCATCGACGCCTCGCTGAAGCCGATCATGCGCAGCTATCTCGGCGACATGGAAGCCGACCTGCGCAAGGCGGGCTTCACCGGCGAATTGCTCATCAGCACGTCCATTGGCGGCTGCATGCATGCCTCCGACATCGCCGACCGTCCGGTCCATACCGTGAAGTCCGGTCCCGCCATGGCGCCGGTCGCCGGCCGCATCTATGCGGGCACGGAGAACCTCGGCGCCGACCTGCTGGTCTGCGATTCCGGCGGCACCACTTTCGATGTCGGCCTGGTCCGCTCCGGCGAACTCGTCTTCACCCGCGACACCTGGCTCGGCCGCCAGTGGATCGGCGATTTGGTCAGCATGTCCACGGTGGACGTGCGCAGCGTCGGCGCGGGCGGCGGCTCCATCGCCTGGGTCGATTCCGGCGGCCTGCTGCGCGTCGGCCCGCGCAGCGCCGGCTCCGTGCCCGGCCCTGCCTGCTACGGCCAGGGCGGTGCCGAGCCGACCGTGACCGACGCCGCCGTGGTGCTGGGCTACATGGACCCCGACTATATCGTCGGCGGCCGCATGAAGCTCGACCCCGTCGCCGCCCG
>JBFWSL010000007.1:0-30412 GCA_050248375.1 Hyphomicrobiales bacterium
TTTTTTTCTAATCTTGTCACGCTTTTCCCTTGCGAGACACGGGCTGCCTTGCCAATTAGGTGGACGAAAGACCGGCTCCGGCTGCCGGAGTTCACCGCAGGCCAAGGAAAATGACCCAAACCCGCAAGATCACTCCCCTCAATTCCGGCTTGGGCCTGACCACCCAGTTGCGGGCGGAGGATTTCGCCGAACTCGCGCGGCGCGGCTACCGGTCCGTCCTCAACAACCGCCCCGACGGAGAGCCGGGAGAGTCCTATCTCCCTGCCAGGGAAGCCTCGGCTCTGGCCGCGCGGCATGGGCTTGCCTATGTGCACATGCCCGTGCGCGGTGTGGACCTGAGCGAGGAAGAGGTCATCGAGCAGTTCCGGCAGGTCGTCGACTCGATGCCCAAGCCCATCGTCGCGCACTGCAAGGTGGGCGGCCGCAGCGCCGTGCTGTGGGCCTATGCGTCGGCCGGCGAACTTCCAGTCGAGGAAATCATCCGCCGCGCGGCGGAGGCGGGTCACGACCTCTCCCCCCTGCAGAACGAGCTGGCCGAACGTGCCGCGATCCGCGCGCATGGCGAGGACGCTTACGAGACCGAAGACCTTCGCGCGGCTATCTAGGCTCGCCGGCGGGGAACGTCCTGCTCGTCGAGCAACGCCGCCACATCCCTTCTCAGCACCGGCAGCAGGTCCGTCTCGAACCACGGATTCTTCCTGAGCCAGGCGTTGTTGCGCCATGAGGGATGCGGCAGGGGCAGGATACGCGGGTGGCCGCGCTCGTAGACCTCACGCCAGCGGCTTACGGTTTCGGTGAGGCTCGAGCCTTTCGAGCCACCCTCCCCGCCCAGATGCCAGTCCTGGGCATACTTCCCCACGAGCAGCAGCAACTCGATATCGGGCAGCAGCGCGAAGACGCGGCCGCGCCAGAGCTTCGCGCACTCGCGGCGCGGCGGCAGGTCGCCACCCTTGGCGTCGAGACCCGGGAAGCAGAAGCCCATGGGCACGATGGCGATGCGCGAGGCGTCGTAAAACTCTTCCTCCGTGACGCCCATCCATTGGCGCAGCCGGTCGCCGGAGGGGTCGGTGAAGGGCGTACCGCTGGCGTGGACCCGGGTGCCCGGGGCCTGACCGCAGATGCAGATGCGCGCCGTGCGCGACACGCGCAGCACGGGCCGCGGCTCGTGAGGCAAGGGCTTGCCCTGCGGCTCGTCGGCGCATTTCCGGCAGGCCCGGATCTCGGTCAACAGGCGGTCGAGTTCGCGGCTTGTGGTGGCCACGCTCAGATCTCCAGGGTCATGCCGTCTTCGGCACAAATGCAGTCCTCGCGGGCGATGTCGCGGCGGCGCGCCAGCATGGCCTCGCTCATGTGGGTGAGCAGCACGCGCCGCGCGCCGATCCGGTCGAGATTGGCGGCAATGGTCTCGTAATCGAGATGGAATTTCAGCTTCACGTCATACTGGTAGCATTCGGCGATGAACAGGTCGGCGCCCGCCGCGGCGGGCACGATGGTTTCCACCCATTCGGTGTCGCCGGTGAAGGTGACGACCTTTCCGTCCGCCTCGATCCGCACGGCATAGGGCGGCGCACCCGAGAAGTGCTTCACCTCGAAGGCGGTCACGGCCAGGCCGTCCACCACCATCTTCTCCTCGGGCCGGTACTCGATGAATGTCAGCCCGAATCTGAGCTGTACCGTGGTCGCTTTGGGAAACAGCGCCTCCGTCGCTGCGATGAAGCGCTGCTCGATCCCTTCCGGGCCGACGACGGTCAGCGGCGCCGTGCGCTTGCTCACATGGCAGGCGTCGATGAGGAACCAGGCCAGGCCGCCGAAATGGTCGCCATGCAGATGGGTGATGAAGATGGTCCCGATGGCATTCGGATCGAGGCCCAGTTTCCTGAGTCCTATCAGCGCGGTAGCACCGCAATCTATCAGGAAGAGTCCGCTTTTCGAGGCGACATGGAAGCAGGTGTGCAGGCGCCCGCCGGCGCCGAAGGCATCGCCGCACCCCACGACGGTCAGCTTCATCGGCATCCGCTCAGGCCCTGGCGCTCGGCCGCGCGGAGACTTCGTTGAACCACCGCGCAAGATTGGCCAGCTCCGCCGGGCGCTCGATCTTCGCCGGCTTCATGAAACTGACGGCCACGAAGGCCGTGATGTCGGCGATGGTGAAGGTGTCGCCCGCGACGAACTGCCTCCGGCCCAGTTCGCCGTCGAGCAGCCCGAGCGTCTCGAGAGCGCGAGGACGGTTCGCCTCGCCCCATTCAGGCACCTGGGGGACTTCCATTTCCTTCATCGCCGGATGCAGATGGCGGAATGTCTGCGCGACGGGCGTCAGCAGGTTCAACTCCATGCGGCGCTGCCACATCTCCACAACCGCCTTGTCCAGCGGGTCGCGGCCCATGAGCGGGGGCTCGGGATGCAGCTCCTCGAAATAGCGGCAGATGGCGACCGACTCCGAGAGGCAGGTGCCGTCGTCCAGCACCAGGACGGGGACGCGCTGCAGGGGATTGAGCTTCGCGAAGTCGCCGCTCTTATGCTCCATGGCGTTCAGGTCCACCTGCTCGCAGGGTACGGAGATTCCCTTCTCGGCGAGGAATATGCGTACACGCCTTGGATTGGGCGCGGGTGCGGTTTCAATAATCTTCATGGGAGGGCCTTGTCGGTTCGGGCATGCCCACAGTGGTAGCCGAGGCTCCCGGTCCACGCAACTTCACGGCGCTGCGCCGCCCGGCCGCCACCAGGCTCAACTGCCGTGACGGTCCCGCCAGTCCCTGGGGCGTTCGAAGGGGCCCGACCACAGGCCACGGCCAGCCTTGCGCGCGGCGCGCTCCTCTGCCGGGTAGTCGTCATAGGAGACGGCCAGACCCTGCTCCACCATCCAGGCATTGACGTCCGTGTCCCCGGCGCGGCAGCGGGCGAGCAGCCGGCCATGCACGTCGTAGCCGGAGCCGCTGCATTCGACGGTCTGGCCCCGCAGTCTTTCGGCAAGACGCCGGGAGGCCTCGCTGCCGCAGGGCCAGTTGGCCCCTTCCGCACCACAGGTCTGGCCCGCTTCCGGCGCATCCATGCCCTTGAGCCGGATTGCGACGCCCGACACGACGATGCTGTCGCCGTCGATGACATGGGCACGGCCGCTGACATGACTGATCTCGGGTTCGGGCAGAAACCGCAGCAGGAGCAGCGCACCGGCGACGATGAGGCCGAAAATGGCCAGATCGAGCCTGCGGTTGCGGCGAAGACCTGGAAAGATGCGGCGGATAGCCATGGAAAGACTGTCCCCTTGCCGGCGTTCCGCGGCACATGGTCCCGGGCGGCATTGCGGGGCCGTCCGGCAATGGCGGAAATGGAGGACGGGCGGGGAAAAATCCTGCCTGCCGCCCGCTAGAGTAAACGGCGCATTAACACATTCCCGCAAACACTCAAGTAGAAGGGATTTCAGGACGTGCCGCGCGCCGGTCAGGCCGCGCGGGGCGGGTATGAGTATGCTGCAAATCTGCATGGGTCAGTGAGCGTGAGCACCGAGAGCGTACCCTTGCCAGGCGCGGAATTGCGCCGGGAGCCCGACAGGGCAGAGCGCACGCGCGCGAACCGCGAGGTGCGCGAGGTTCGCGAGAAGCTCAGCTACCGCCCCGGCCGAACGCCCGACTTCGACTACGACCTTCTGCTCATGTTCGCCCGCAACGAAATCAGCGCGGCCATCACCATCCCTCTGCTCGCGGTCATCATCGCACTCGCCTGCATGTTCTGGGCGCCTGTGGACCGCCTGCTCGTCTGGCTCGCCAGCGTGCTGGTGTCCAAGGGCATCCTGCTGGCGCTGTGCCGCCAGTTCATGCTGCAACCCAAGGCGAAGATCAATCTGCGGCAATGGCAGTCCAAGCTGGTGGCCGCCGAGTTCTTCTATGGCATGACATGGGCGACGCTGGTGTTTGTCGACGTGCAGTCCCACGATCCCACGTCGCACATGTTCGAGTTCGCCTCGGTCATCGTCATCATCGCCATCCGGATGATGTTCGCCTCCGCGGTCATGCCGATCGTCTACGCCGGAACGCTGCCGATCCTGCTCGGCCTGGTTTTCCATTTCGCGATGCTCAACGAGCCGCTCTACTGGGCCATGGCCGCCATGACGGTGGGCATCTACATGTATCTGGTCTTCCTGATGTCGGGCGTGAATTCCACCGTGCTCACCATGCTGGAGTACAAGGCGGAGAAGGATGCGCTGATCGCCGAGCTGGAGCAGTCCAAGTCGATTTCCGACGAGGCGCGCCACCGCGCGGAGGCGGCCAACGTGGCCAAGTCGCGCTTCCTCGCCACCATGAGCCATGAGCTGCGCACGCCCCTCAACGCGATCCTCGGCTTCTCGGAAGTGATGAAGTCGGAGATCCTCGGTCCGCACAGCAACCCGACCTACAAGGAATACGCCAACGACATCCACAAGAGCGGCGGGCACCTGCTCAACCTGATCAACGAGATACTGGACCTGTCGCGCATCGAGGCCGGGCGCTACGAACTGAACGAGTCCGCGATCTCCCTGCTGGACATCGCGGAGGACTGCGAACGGCTCATCAAGCTCAGGGCGAACAACAAGGGGGTCAGTATCGTCGAGGAGTTCGAACCCAATATCCAGAACCTGTGGGCGGACGAGCGGGCCGTGCGGCAGATCTGCCTCAACCTTCTGTCCAATGCCATCAAGTTCACCCCCTCCGGCGGCGCGGTCACCATCGCCATCGGCACGACCGAAGACGGCGGACAGTATCTGGCCATCCGCGACACCGGCCCCGGCATCCCGGAGGAGGAAATCCCGCGGGTACTGAAGACATTCGGCCAGGGCTCCCTCGCCCATCAGACGGCGGAAGGCGGCACCGGGCTCGGCCTGCCCATCGTCATGGGCCTGGTCGAACTGCATGGCGGCGCCTTCGATCTGAAGAGCAAGCTGCGCCAGGGCACGGAGGCAATCGCGCGCTTTCCGGCGAATCGCGTGATGCGTGCCCTTCCCCGCCTGGCGGAACCTGGCGATCCTCGCCCGGAGCACCCGCAGGCGCCCGCCTCAAGCTGGCGCGATCACTACCGCCAGCGGGCTTCCTGACCCGGCAACCGCCCCATCGGCGCATTGTCATCGGCATGGAGGATACCTAGAGCATGATCCGGAAAAGTGGATACCACTTTTCCGACAAGATCATGCTCAAGCTATTGATCTGGCGCATCATCTTATCGGCCAAGCGATTCCATTTGGCCGGATGATGCGCTAGATTCTGCGCGTGCAGAAGGATTCTCCGAAGATTGGTGGCATGGAAACACCTTGCATCGATGTCTGCGTGATCGACGAAAAGACCGGGCTTTGCGCCGGCTGCTACCGGACCATGGAGGAAATCGCCCGCTGGGCGTCCATGACGCCCGCGCAGCGCCGCGAGGTCATGGCGCAGCTTCCCTCGCGGAAGACGAGACCGGAGCAGGAAGCATGAGTTCCTGGATCGCCCTCGGCCTGCTGGTGGCAGGCGGCCTTGTGCTGGTGCTCTACCACGACGCCGGAACCATCGCGGGCTACGACCCCGGCATGATCGCAAGCCTCGTCGCAGGGCTCGCCCTGCTGATCTATCTCGGCAGTTCGGTGATCCGGCGCGGACGGATTGGCATGGCGTTGCGGGACGGCGTGATCTGGGCGCTGTTCGCGCTCGTGCTGGTGGCGGGCTACAGCTACCGGGACGAGTTGCTGCCTGTCGCCTACCGCGTCGCCTCGGAACTCGTGCCCGGCGTGCCCTTCGACGCCGGCAGCAGCGACACCGAGAAGCAGGTCCGCATCCGCCGCCAGCAAGACGGCCAGTTCGTGGCCCAGACGCAAGTGAACAACGCCACCGTTCACATGGTGGTGGATACCGGCGCCAGCCAGGTCGTGCTCACCCAGGAGGACGCCCGCAAGGCCGGCATCGATGTGGACGGGCTCACCTATTCCGTCCCGATCCGGACAGCCAACGGCGTCTCCTTCGCCGCCTCGATCAGGCTCACCAGGGTGGGGCTCGGCAGCCTGTCCGTCGGCAGTGTCGATGCCCTCGTGGCGAAGCCTGACAGCCTGCATAAAAGCCTGCTCGGTATGAGTTTTTTAAGCCGTTTACGGTCTTATGAGTTCTCCGGGGATTTCCTGACCCTACGCAGCTAGATTGCCGGGCGCGGCCATCACGGTCCGGGGGGCCGGACGGGCCCGGCGGAGACTTGCGTCATGGCCACAGGGACGGGCCTGCAAAATCTGGTTCGCGAAGCCGTCGTCTGGACAGCCGCCGTCGTGGGCGCGTTCAGCGCCGTCTACTATTTCGATGAAATCCGTGGGTACTTCGCCCACCATGGCGCGGCCGTGGCCGAGCGCATGGCCAGCCAGGACGATCAGCCGCGCCAGCAGGCCTCCTCCGGCTTCACCCGCGAAGTGACGCTGAAAGCGTCCGGCAATGGCCATTTCTTCGCCCACGCCCATATCAATGGACGGCCCATCGCGGTCATGGTGGACACAGGCGCCACCAGCATCGGCCTGCGCTACGAGGACGCCCGCGAACTGGGCATTCATGTGGGCCAGTCGGACTTCACCGTCGTCACCAATACCGCCAACGGAACCACCAGGGCAGCCCCCGTGACGCTGGACAGCGTGCGCATCGGCGACGTCGAGGTGCGCGACGTGCGCGGCATGGTGCTGCAGCCAGGCGGCTTGCACGTGACGCTGCTCGGCATGGAATTTATAAGGAAGCTCTCGAAATTCGAGCTACAAGGAAACCGCCTCCTGCTGGTGGAGTAGCCCGCTTTTTCCGTTCCGCCCGAGGGAACGGATTCCGGAGTTCCGCATTGACTCGTCATATCGCCCACGGCCGCACGGATGAGCGGCATGCCATGGTCAGCCCCATGTTCCCCTCACCGCGCGACGATCTGAAACCGAACACGCCCGATTTCGAGCGCCTGCCGCTGGTGAAGCCGACCGGCTTCCGCGAGTATGACGCGCGCTGGCTGTTCCCGCAGGACATCAACCTGATGGGCATGCAGGCCATCGGCCTCGGGCTGGCGCGCATGCTGCGCGAGCACGGCGGCTCCCGCGGCATCGTGGTGGGCCACGATTTCCGTTCCTATTCGTCGGCGATCAAGTCGGCGGTGATGGCCGGGCTGCTGGCGGGCGGCGCCGAGGTGCACGACATCGGACTGGCGCTTTCGCCCATGGCCTACTTCTCCCAGTTCGCACTCGACGTGAGCGCCGTGGCCATGATCACCGCCAGCCACAACGACAACGGCTGGACCGGCATCAAGATGGGGCTCGAACGGCCCCTCACCTTCGGGCCCGACGAGATGTCGCGGCTCAAGGAGATCGTGCTCGGCGGCAAGTATGGCGATTCCGCCGGCGGCGGCACCTACCGCTACATCCCGGACATGGCGGAGCGCTACATGGACGACCTGACCGGACGTCCGAAGCTGAAGCGCAGGATCAAGGCGGTGGTCGCCTGCGGCAACGGCACGGCGGGCGCCTTCGCGCCGCGGGTGCTGAAGGCGGTGGGCTGCGAGGTGGTGCCGCTCCACTGCGAGCTCGACCATTCCTTCCCGCACCACAATCCGAACCCGGAAGACATGGCGATGCTGCAGGCGATCCGCGAGGCGGTCGAGCAATCCAATGCCGACGTGGGCCTCGCCTTCGACGGCGACGGCGACCGCTGTGGCGTGGTGGATAACCAGGGCCGGCCGATCTTCGCCGACAAGGTGGGCGTCATGCTGGCGCGGGACATCTCCGCCCAGCATGAGGGCGCGAAATTCGTGGCGGACGTAAAGTCGACCGGCCTGTTCATGACCGACCCGGTGCTGAAGGCGAACGGCGCGGAGTGCGCCTACTGGAAGACCGGGCATTCCTACATCAAGCGCTACAGCCACGAGACCGGCGCCATGGCGGGCTTCGAAAAGTCCGGCCATTTCTTCTTCAATCCGCCCATCGGGCGCGGCTATGACGACGGCCTGGTGTCGGCGCTGGCCGTGCTCGACATGATGGACCGCAATGCCGGCAAGTCGCTCGCGGAACTGCATGACGCCCTGCCCAGGACCTGGCAGTCGCCGACCATGTCGCCGCACTGCGCCGACGAGGTGAAATACGAGGTGGTGGACCGCGCCATCGCGCATTTCAGCGCCGTCGCCGACAAGGGCGGCAAGCTCGCCGGCCAGAAGATCCGCGAGGTCATTACCGTCAACGGCATCCGGGTGGTGCTGGCGGACGGCACCTGGGGCCTGCTTCGCGCTTCGTCAAACAAGCCCGAGCTTGTGGTTGTCGTGGAGAGCCCCACGTCGGACTCCCATATGCGCGCCATCTTCGCGGAGATCGACGCCTTCCTGTCGGACCAGAAGGAAGTCGGCGAGTATAATCAGAAGATCTGAAACGCCTACAGCAGCGATACGAGGAAGCGCAGCGCCACCAGCGTCAGGAAGCCGGCGAAGGCGAGTTCCAGCTTGCGGCGCGAGATGCCGTGGGCGAGCGCCACGCCGAGCGGCGCGGTGAGCACGCTGACCGGCGCGATGATCAGGGCGCCGAGCAGGTTGACGTAGCCCAGCGAGCCCGGCGGCAGGCCCTCCACGCCCCAGCCCGCCCAGATGAAACCGAGCGCCCCGGGAATGGCGATCATCGGTCCGAAGCCCGAAGACGTGCCGACGGCCTGGTGGATGGGCCGGCCGTAAAGCGTCATCAGCCCGGTGACGAAGGCTCCCCCGCCGATGCTCATGATGGTGGAGATGACGCCGATGAAAAAGCCGTAGATCATTCGGAACGGGTTACCCGGAATGACGTCGCCGAGGCGCCAGCTTTCCTTCCCGAAGAACAGCTTGCCGGCGATGATGACGGCCGCGACGATCCAGATGCCCTTGAGCATGTACTGGTTGGAGAAGCGCGCGATCAGAATGCCGAGCAGCACGCCGCTGACCACCCAGGGCGCGAAGCTTCTCACGATGTCCATGTCCACCGCGCCTTTGGCCTTGTGGGAATAGAAGGACCGCAGCGAGGTGGGAAGGATCACCGCCAGCGACGTGCCCACGCACAGGTGCATGCGGATGTCGTCGTCCACTCCGAGGACGCGGAACAGCTCGTAGAGCAGCGGTATGAGGATGCCGCCGCCGCCGATGCCGAGAAGGCCGGCGATGATGCCGAGCACGAAACCGCCCGCGAGCAGCGAACCCACGAGCAGCACGATTTCCTGGAGGGGGAGATCCAGCAGCATTGGACAGGAGAGGCTCCGCGGACTATTCGGCCGCGGCGCGGTGCCGGCCGGGGCTCCCCTCTTCTAGCAGGTCGATGGCGCGCCGCAAGACATCCACTCCCGCGCCGGGGCGCACAGCAGTTTCGCTCAGGTGGCGGCGAAAGGCACGGGCGCCCGGCTGCCCCTGGCACAGGCCGAGGATATGGCGGGTGATGGCGTGGAGCGGGACGCCTTCGGCTAGCTGCCGCTCCGCATAGGGAACGAGCCTTTCCAGCACGTTCCGGCGGGTCAGGCCTGACGGCGCGTCACCGAACAGACGGCTGTCCACCCCGGCGAGCTGCCAGGGATCATGATAGGCGGCACGGCCGAGCATGACTCCGTCCACATGGGCAAGATGCGCCCCGGCAGAGTCCAGGTTCTCGATGCCGCCGTTGATGACGATCTCAAGACCCGCGCGTTCCCGCTTCAGCCGGTAGACGCGGTAATGATCCAGCGGCGGCACGTCGCGGTTCTGCTTCGGACTGAGCCCCTCGAGCCAAGCCTTGCGGGCATGGACGATGAAGGTGGTGCATCCGGCACCGGCGACCGCGTCGATGAAGCGGTCGAGATCGCGGTCCGGATCCTGATCGTCGATGCCGATACGGCACTTGACGGTAACCGGCACGGCGACCGCCGCACGCATGGCGGCCACCCCTTCGGCCACCAGTCCGGGCTCGGCCATGAGGCAGGCGCCGAAGCGGCCCGACTGCACCCGGTCCGACGGGCAGCCTATGTTGAGGTTGATCTCGCGGTAGCCGAACTCCTCACCGATGCGGGCGGCCTCCGCCAGTTCGCGGGGATCGCTCCCGCCGATCTGCAGGGCGACCGGGTGTTCGGCGGGATCGAACCGGAGCAGACGTCTGGCATCGCCGCGCAGGATAGCAACTGCCGTCACCATTTCCGTGTAGAGCAGCGCGCGCCGCGAGATCAGCCGCAGAAAATAGCGGCAGTGGCGGTCGGTCCACTCCATCATCGGGGCGACGCAAAACCTGCGGCACAGCCGGTCCGTGGCGGCTGCCTGTCCGGCTTGCGGGTCTGGGACGGTTTCGATCATGAGGCAGAAAAGCCCATAAACGCGCGTAATGCGCAAGTCTCAAGCCGTAGGCGGGCCTGGTGGGGCTTTCGGTCCGGCGGCCCGGCGCATTACGAAGGCGTTAGGGTTGATGAATTTCTTGCGCAAGCCGCCAGGACCGGCCGCGGCTTGAAGACGATTGAACGTAACCGGTTCAGCGTTTTTCAAGATTCCCCGGGTATGCTGCGCACCAATTTGAACGCTTTCGAACAGGTTGAAGCGTCCGGGGCAAAATGGCCAAGGCGAAATTTCACAAGTCCCAGCGCGTCTATGTGCGTCCGGTCGGAACCTGGGCGCATATCGAGCGTGTCGTGCCGAAGTGGATCCGCGGCTGCGAGGAGCCGATAAAGGTCCTGTACGACTGCGGCATGGGCCGGGAGTTCGGCCAGGACGAGCTGGACGAGGAGTCCGCCGCGCTGGCGGAGAATGCGGCGCTGGTCAACGGCAACGGCTCGATCGAGCAGTGGCATGTGGTCCGCGGCCAGAACCGCTGGAAGTCGGCGGAGGAATGCGGCCACCACCCGTATCCGGGAACGCATCCGGTCATCGTCACCACGGACCGGGAATGGGGCGGCTGGCGCGTGCCGGGAGCCGAATACGACCATGACCCTTACCGCATCGAGCAGCAGGCCCAGCTCATGGCCCGCTCGCCGATCCTGCTGGCGCTGCTGAGGCGTTTCGTGGAATGCGCGGAACGGGAGCCCGAGAACCTCTCGGACACAATGAGCGAACTGGCCAACCTGTCCCGCCGCGTGGTCGAGCAGATCGGCTGAAAACTACGCCTGACCGGCGGGCGTCATCGACGAACCCCAGCCGACATGGCGCCGGGAGGCGATCCTGCCCACTTCTTCCTCCGGGATCAGGAACAGCCGCAGGCGGCGCGCAGCCAGTCCCGCGGTCCGCGAGGACGTGACCTGCGCCAGCGGCACGGCCAGCACAAGGCCGAGCCAGACCGGCAGCATCCACAGGAACAGCTCCCCCGAGATCGCGTAGCTGAGCATCGCCAGCGCAAGGCCCGCCACCGTGTGCGGCAGGTGGCGGAAAAAGATCGGCCACAGGGCCGCGCTTCCGTCGTCGCGGCGCTGGGAATTCCAACCGGAGTCCCGCGCCATCAATATCTCCGCGATGGCGCCCGACTGAAGGAGCATCATCACCGGCGCCATGAGCGCGGAGATCAGGGTCTCCAGGATCACGCTGGCCGTCAGCGCCAGCATGCCGCCAGCGCCGCGGCGCGTCCGGCTGTCGAACGCAGCCACGACAAGCGCCAGCAACTTGGGCGTTATCAGGATGACGGTGGCGAAGCCCATCAGCCAGAAGGCGCGCTCGGAGTCGAACACCGGCCAGTTGGGGAACAGCGCGTGGGCGTCGGGGAAGTAGACCGGTCGCGAAAATACGCCCTGGATGGCCAGCGCGAAACCGATGATCAGGAACAGCATCCAGAACACCGACGCCATGTAGCTCATGATGCCGTTGAGCAGGTGCATGCGGCTCATCCAGTGGAGGCCGGAGGTAGGCAGGACCTTGGCGTGCTGCAGATTGCCCTGGGCCCAGCGGCGGTCGCGCTTGGCGTAGTCGGCCAGCGTGGGCGGCGCTTCCTCGTAGCTGCCCTCGATCTGGGGGAGCATGTAGACATCCCAGCCGGCGCGGCGCAGAAGAGCCGCCTCGACGAAGTCATGGCTGAGGATGTGGCCTCCAAACGGCTTGCGCCCGCTCAGTTCGGGCAGACCGCAGGCTTCCGCGAAGGCGCTGACGCGGATGATGGCGTTGTGGCCCCAGAAGTTGCCGTCGCGGCCATGCCACAGGGCGAGACCGGCGGCGATGGTCGGCCCGTAGACCGAGGTTGCGAACTGCAGCAGGCGGGCGAACAGGGTGTTGCGGTTCACCAGGCGCGGCACCGTCTGGATCAGGCCCGCGTCGGCGTCGGCGTCCATGGCCGCGCGCAGTCGCAGGATGGCGTCGGCGCTCATGTAACTGTCGGCGTCGAGCACGATCATGTAGTCGTAATACCCGCCCCAGCGGCGAACGAAGTCGGCGACGTTGCCGGCCTTGCGTCCAATGTTCTCCTCCCGGCGGCGGTAGAAAACCTGCATCCTTCCCGCCAGCATGTGACGGAGCCGCAGCGCCGCCTCGCGCTCGTTGAAGGCAATCTGGGCATTGGTCGTGTCGCTGATGACGAAGATATCGAATCCCTCGCCCTGCCGCGCAGCGATGATCTCCTGCGCCATGCGGTTCAGGTTCGAGAAGACCTGGTGGGTATCCTCGTTATAGACGGGCATGACCAGCGCCGAACGCGCCGGGGAGAGCCAGTCGGCCTGATGCGGCTCGCGCCGGCGCGCAGTGGTGATGACCAGCGCGCCAAGGGTGGCATTGGCCGCCGCCAAAGCAATCCAGCCGAAGGAGATGGCGAAGAGGACGAGGAAGAGCGTCTGCAGCACGGTCGCCTCGGCGCCGACCACCTGCGACATTTCGTGGACGCCATATCCGGTCAACGCCATCGTCACGCCGAGCACGAACAGGCGGGCCGAAAGCACGGTCAAGGGGCGTGCTGCGCGCATGCGGCGGCGCATGGGAGCATAAGGACGGGTCAGATCCTGCTCCGGCATATGCCGGCTGTTGTCGGGAGGGGTCAGGGGGTCGACGCCGCCCAAACCCGGCCGTACCGCCGGTTCGTTCAGAATTCTCAGGCCGCGGTCCATCTATAGAGCCATGTTTCGCTAGCGGGTTGCTCCTGCCCCCCGATCAGAACGGCCCTGAGCTCCGAAAGTTCCGCGCCGTCGGGTTGCAATTCGAAACTGACCCGATAGGTGCGCAACGCTTCCGCGTAGCGGCCGACCACGTTGCTGACGTTTCCCCTCGACGCACTCACTTTCGGTACAACGTCCCGGAAGGCGTTGTCGCCGAACTCCGGCGCCTTGAAATCGATGACAAACAAGCGTCGTTTTTTGTCAAAAGAAAGACCTGCCCGGGTTGCCTGGACAGTGGCGAGACTGCGTTCCTCGCGCGGCGTCCCCCAGTGCAGCCAATAGCCGAAGTCCATTCTGGCGCCCCTGGCCATCACGTTGGAAGGCCGCCAGAAGGCGACGATGTTGTCGTTGGTTTCCTGGGTGCTCGGAATCTCCACCAGCACCACATGCCCCTCGCCCCAGCCGCTCTTCGGCTCGACCCACACGCTCGGGCGCATCTCGTAGCGCGCCTCCAGATCCTGATAATCCTCGAAGCGGGTGGCGCGCTGCATGAGGCCGAAACCTGTCGGGTTTACGTCCATGAAGGCACTGATCTGGAGATTGACCGGATTGGCCAGCGGACGCCAGATCCACTCTCCATTACCCCGCCGGATCGCCAGCCCGTCGGAGTCGTGCACGGCCTGCCGGAAATCGTCGAAGCGGGCGCGGTTGGACTCGTCGAACATGAACATGCTGGTCAGCGGCGCGAAGCCGAGACTTTTCAGGTCCCGGCGCGCGAAGAGCGTGACGCTCACGTCCATGCGGGTCGTCTCGCCGGGATAGATGACGAACCGGTAGGCTCCGGTTACGCTCTTGCTGTCCAGCAGGGCATGCAGAACGATGGAATGGCCACCCTCGGCGGGGGTCTCGACCCAGTAGGAGCGGAACAGCGGGAACTCCTCGCCCCTGGGCTCGGCGGTGTCGACCGCAAGTCCCCGGGCGGATATTCCGTAATGCTGGCCGGCGCCCACGGCGCGGAAATAGCTGGCGCCCTGGAACACCGCGAATTCGTCCCAGTAGGTATAGGTGTTCAGGGGTGTGCGCAGCCGGAGCCCCGAGAACAGCGGGCCGGACAGCTCGGGGAGCGTGCCAACCAGAGGTCCGAAGTCGAACATGCGGGGGTCGTAGTCGATCCGGCGTGAGGTTCCGTTCTCGACCACGAATATGTCCACCGGCGTCTTGTAGACGAATCCGGTATGCAGCAGGTCGGCGATGAACCCCCGGTTCCGGCCCTGCCAGAGGGCGGCCTCCTGGCGGAAGCGGATATCGCGGTACTGGTCATAGCTCAGCTTCTGGACGGCGTCGGGCACGGCCGCGGGGGCAACGAAGGGCCGCGAGGCCAGGTCCTCCGCCAGCGAGACCACGGTTTCGGCTGAAAAGCCAGGCGCCTCGGCCGCAAGCAGCCGGGGGCTATGCGCCGCCATCAAGGCGAGCGCCGTCACGCCGATGAATTCCCGGCGATCCATCCTCGTATTCTCCGGTGGGGCAGCTCGGTTCCGTCTGATTATTTGATACAACCTAATTGTGGTGCCAAGAGGGTGGGAGAGGAATCTTTTGTCGCAAACACCCTGACGGGGAGTGGGTTCCCTCCCCGGCTACTCTTGGCTTGGGCCGTCCGAGCCACTACACCTTGGCTTTGCCCGCCCTAGAATGGAACCGATCCCCATGGACAAGTCCGCCACCCCCAAGACCATACGCCTGCGGGATTACGCGCCACCCGGCTGGCTGGTCGGGGAGGTTTCGCTCGACGTGAACCTTCACCCGACGGCGACGCGAGTCCGCTCCCGGCTGGGCCTGCAGCCGAATCCGGCGTCGGGGGCTGCGCCGCTCGAACTGGACGGAGAGGCCCTCCAGCTCGATGAGGTAAGGCTGAACGGGCGCAAGCTGGACGGGGGCGAGTTCGAGACGACCCCGTCCGGATTGCTCATCCCGGAGCCTCCCCGGGAGGCGTTCGAGCTGGAAATCACCACCTTCTGCAATCCGGAGGCGAACACCTCGCTCTCCGGCCTGTACCGGTCGCGGGGCATCTTCTGCTCCCAGTGCGAGGCCCAGGGTTTCCGGCGGATCACCTATTTCCCCGACCGTCCGGACGTGCTGGCCCGCTACGACGTCCGCATCCAGGCGGACCGGGCGCTGGCGCCCGTGCTGCTGTCCAACGGCAACCCGGTCGAGGCCGGCCCGGCGGGCCATGGCGGGGCCCATTACGCGCGCTGGCGGGACCCTCATCCCAAGCCCAGCTACCTGTTCGCGCTGGTGGGCGGGGAACTCGGTTGCATAACCGACACCTTCACGACCGCCTCGGGCCGCAAGGTGGAGCTGAGGATCTACGCCGAACCCGGCAAGGAGGACCGCTGCGGCTGGGCCATGGAATCGCTCAAGCGCTGCATGCGCTGGGACGAGGAGCGCTTCGGCCGGGAATACGACCTGGACGTGTTCATGATCGTGGCGGTGGCCGACTTCAACATGGGGGCGATGGAGAACAAGGGCCTCAATATCTTCAACGACAAGCTGATCCTGGCCCGGCCCGATACGGCTACCGACGTCGACTACGCGGCAATCGAGGCGGTGATCGCGCACGAATATTTCCACAACTGGACGGGCAACCGCATCACCTGCCGCGACTGGTTCCAGCTCTGCCTGAAGGAGGGCCTGACCGTCTTCCGCGACCAGGAGTTCACCTCCGACCTGCGCTCCCGCCCGGTCAAGCGGATCGCGGACGTGCGCATGCTGCGCACGCACCAGTTCCCTGAGGACAGCGGCCCCCTCGCCCATCCGGTGCGGCCCGACTCCTACATCGAGATCAACAATTTCTACACGGCGACTGTCTACGAGAAGGGCGCGGAGCTGTGCCGGATGATCCACACGCTCGTCGGGCGCGATGGCTTCCGGAAGGGCATGGACCTGTATTTCGAGCGCCACGACGGCGAGGCCGCCACCGTGGAGGACTTCGTCGGCTCCATGGCGGACGCCAACGGCATCGACCTTGCCCAGTTCATGCGGTGGTACACCCAGGCGGGAACGCCGGAACTCGCCTGTTCGCTGCGCTACGACGCCGGCTCGCGGACGGCGGAACTGAAAGTCAGCCAGATCACCCCCGCCACTCCCGGCCAGACGCGCAAGCAGCCGCTGCACATTCCTTTCCGGGTCGGGCTGCTCGGACAGAACGGCGATGACCTCCCGCTTGCGACGGCGGAGGGCCCGGTCAGCAACGGCCTGCTGAACCTGACCCGGACGCAGGAAACCTTCCGCTTCGTCAACGTGCCTTCCCGGCCGGTCCCGTCGCTGCTGAGGGATTTCTCCGCGCCGGTACGGATCACATCGAGCATCGGCAACGAGGAGCTCGAGTTCCTGCTGGCCAACGACTCCGATCCCTTCAACCGCTGGCAGGCCGGACAAACCTACGCGACACGGCTCATGGTGGAAGCCGTCAAGCGCCTCGCCTCGGGACAATCGCCGGATATCCCGTCCGCCTATGCGCGCGCCATCGCCGGGCCGCTGTCGGATACAAGCCTCGAGGCCGCCTACCGGGCCGAGGTGCTGCGGCTGCCGAGCGAGTCCGACGTGGCGCGCGAGTTGGGGTCCAATGTCGATCCGGATGCGGTGCACGCCGCGCACGAGGCGCTGCGAAGGAGCCTGGCGGCGGCGTTGCGCGGGATACTGCTGGACATCTACGCCTCGTACCGGACGCCTGGCGACTATTCCCCCGACGCGGCGAGCGCGGGGCGGCGCGCGCTGCGCAACGCGGCCCTGTCCGTGCTGGCCGCGACGGGCGCCGGCGAAGACATCGCGAGGGTCTACGGGCACTACGGGTCGGCGCGGAACATGACCGACAAGATTGCCGCGCTGGCGATCCTGTGCAACCACGACGTCGGGGAGCGTGACGCGGCGCTCACCGATTTCCACGACACCTGGAAGGACGACCATCTCGTCATCGACAAGTGGTTCGCGCTGCAGGCAACCTCGACGCTTCCCGACGCGGTGGAGCGGGTCGAGGCACTTGCCTCGCATCCCCTATTCTCGCTGAAGAACCCGAACAAGGTGCGGGCACTCATCGGAGCCTTCGCCAACATGAACCCCACCGGCTTCAACCGGCCGGACGGCGCCGGCTACCGGCTGGTGGCGAAGAATGTGCTGGCGCTCGACAAGATCAATCCGCAGATCGCGGCACGCCTGATGGGCGCCTACAAGAGCTGGAAGATGCTCGAGCCCCGCCGCGTGGAACTGGCGCGGGAGTCGCTGGCCGAAATCGCCGCGCACAAGGACCTGTCACGCGACCTCTACGAGATCGTCAGCAAGACCATCGAGTAGCCCTCGTCCTCCCGCCCACAGGCCTTCCACAAGTCATCCCTCGGAAACGCACAATTTACGCATGGGAATCGCACTGGTTTTCCCGCATATATCCCCTTTCCGTATGCCGGGGGTGTGTCATGATTAGCGGGGAGCACTCAAAAGCCCCGCGAGTCGGGGCATGGATAGGGGCATGCGAGTACGCACTTTTCTGTTCCGCACCTTGGTTAGGGATGCGGACATGATAGACAGGGCCGCCGAGGTTATTGGTTTTGGTTTGACGCTTGCCGCCCCGTTTTACCCTTGGGCCAATCTTGCTGATTGGCCAATCTCAGAGCGACTCGCGGCGAGCGCAGCATTCTTCGGAATTACTCTCGCTTTTGTATTTGGCCGAACAGCCTACCGTCTCGCTAGTGATGCGGAGCCAAAACTTCGCGTGACAGGCCCGCATGAGTACACGCTACCCAAGAATCCAAACGGCAAGGCGAGGAAGCGTGGTTTTTACCTACAGGTCGAAAATGCAGGTGGAGCGACCCTCTCCAACATTAGCGTTCAGATGGTCAGTATGTTCAATCGGAATGGGCAAAATTCCAAAGAGATTGGCCGACGGTTTAAGAGCCATTTGCAGACACCTGGCAATGACGATGCGCACTTCCACTACACGCAGGAATTCAGCGCCCAACATGGCGAGATGCTTTTGTTTGACATTGCGCATTACGCAGAGATCGCGGGCGATACGCATGTCTGCATGGACTACGCGCTAGAAGCGCAAGCGAGCAAAGGGGCCTTTAGGAGGGTGCCGCTAAAAACATGCCCACACATCATTACAGCTAGAGTGCTCTCAAATGCACATGCGAAGCCTGTTGAGCTAAAAATGAAATTTTTTGTCGATGGCGGCGGGATATTTCGCATGGAGCGCGAATAATGGCACGCGGCAAACATCTCTCCCTTGAAGAAGCCCGCAAGATGCGCGGCGGCATGAAGCGCTTCGCCAAGGAGCATCCTGCCGAGGCTGACAGGAAACGCTTCAACGCGCTCCTGAAGGCTATGGCCGAGGGAAAGCTTGAAGAAGGATCGGAAACATCAGGTGAGGCGACTTCCGAAGGTTGTGGCGGAACTCGAACTCACAAAGATACTTCTGAAGATGCTTCTTAGACACCCAGATGTGCGTGCCGTTGATGCCACGCTTCAGGCTCGCCCAGAAGGCTTCAATGGTATTGGTATGCGCGTCACCGCGCGCCCATTCCTTCGCACTGTGATTGATGCTCTCGACGCGGTAGCCCTGACCGGGGAGCAGTCCATAGACCGCCGCTTCGTCGGTGTAGAGACGCGAACCGGTATGTACCCACTGCTTCACCTGCGGAATAACATGCTTCGCGCGGCGGGAGGGAATGACGCGAGTGAGCACGTCGCCGTTGCGCTCGGACATGCCGAGGACGATGGCCTTGTCCCCCAGCCCGGCCCTGTCTTTGCCGCCGATGAAAGCCTTGTCCACTTCGACACCGCCGCGACCGGGACCGCCAAGCTTCATGTCGCCGTCAGCCAGCGCCATGTACTCCCGCAGCTTGTGGCCGATGCGCCAAGCGCACTTGTAGGTCACGCCCAACTGGCGCTGGATTTCCTTCGCGGCCACGCCGTTGCGCGTCGTCGTGAAGATGAACATGGCGTAGTACCATTTCTGCAAGGGCGTCCGGCTCTTGTGGAAGGGCGTGCCCACCATCGGATGAATGTGGTGGCCGCAATTGCAGGTATAGGCAGGCAGTTTCGTCAACTTGCGGAACTTGCCGACCTCACCGCATTTCGGGCAGGCCGGAGCATCGCCAAAGCGTGTGCGGAACAGGTGCTCAAGGCAGGCATCATCGTCCGGAAACTGCGCCATAAACTCCTGAATGTTCATCATTTTCGGCATGTCTTTTCCCCTTCCCCCTTAATATGGGGATTGGTGTGACATACGTCAAGGGGATATATGCGGGTTTTCCAACGTGTTCTCCACATGTTCACTCTGGACAGTGCGAAGGCGCTGGATTCAAATCGAAGAGTGATTCGGAGATGCGGCACTTCTCCATCACCCAATGTCGGGACTAACGAGGGGACCCTGCATGGAGAGGGCGGAGTCCACCCGGCGGCAGGGCATTGCCTTGTCCCTGGGCGGCATTCTTGAACGATTCCCGATACTGCAGCGGGCGGGGACGCTGGCGACGGAGCATCGGCTCCGGCGGATCGTATCCGGGCTCCTGATCGTATTCTTCATCACGCTGCTGATCGGAACGGTCAGCCACTTTTACAACGGCAGGGAAGCGGCGACGCAACTCGCGGGCGAGCGGCTGACCCTGTACGCGGACACGACGGCAGCGGGCCTGCGCCTGACTGCGGGTGTACAGAGCGAGGACTGGCAGGACCGCCTTGCCCAGGCCTTGCCCGCAGGCGCCACGCTGGACGACCGCATCGCCATCCTGGCGGACGCGGCCGGAGACATACGGGCTTCCGCTCCCATCAGCAGCCGGCTGAGGGCATTGAAGCTCGAGGACATCCTCGGCCCCGACCAGCCGCTGACCACTTTCGGCGCACAGGCGGGCGTGCTTTCGATCAAGCTGCAGGACGGGCAGCGCGCGCTGGCGACCGTACGCAACATCGAGGGCGCGCAGTTCGCGCTCATCTACCCGATCGAGGCGGCGCTGGCGAAGTGGCGATACGAGGCGGCGTTCGAAGTGACCCTGTCGCTGACCAGCGGCATCCTGCTGCTGCTTGTGGGCGCGGCCTTCCGGCGGCTGGCGGATCGCGCCAGCGAAGCCGAACAGCGCCGCCGCGAGATGGATGGCTGGACCAACCGCGCGATGGCGGAAACCGGCCAGGGGCTGTGGGACTGGAACCTCGCCCGCGGACATGTCCGGTGGTCGCCGGGCGTGTCCGAGCTGCTGGGCTGCTCCCAGCCGGAAGCTCCCCTGCCCTTCCGCGAGGTGAACGCGGCCATTCATCCCGGGGACGACATCTACGCCGCGGTCGAGCCGCTGATCGGCACCGGGGGCGGCAAGGTGGACACCCGCTTCCGCATGCGCAAGGCGGACGGCGGCTGGATCGCGCTGCGGCTGCGCGGCTCCGTGGCGCGCGACAGGCGCACCGGCGAGCCGCACCTGCTGGGCATCGCGAGCGCGGAGGAAGCCGCAACGGCGGCCACTTCGGCAAACGCGGCGGTGGACGGCCGCCTGCGCGACGCCGTCGAGAATATCTCGGAAGCCTTCGTATTGTGGGACCAGGACAACCGGCTCGTGCTGTGCAACCGCAAATACCAGCAGTTCTACAAGCTGCCCGACCATGCGGTGACACCCGGCGCTCCCTACGAGGCGGTGGTGGCGGCGGCCACGGAACCGCTGGTGACCTCGCGGACCACGCTTGGCAACAACAGCGGCGCGGAAGCCTACAATTACGAGGCCCAGCTCGCCGACGGGCGGTGGCTGCATATCGACGAGCGCCGAACCCGCGATGGCGGCTATGTGAGCGTGGGCACCGACATCACCGCCCTGAAGACCACGCAACAGCGGCAGATGCAAAGCGAGAAGAAGCTGAAGGCCACCATTGTCGACCTTCAGCATTCGCGGCGGGAACTGGAGCAGCAGAAGCAGCAGCTCGTGGACCTGGCGGAGAAATATTCCCGGGAGAAGAACCGCGCCGAGGCCGCCAACCGCACCAAGTCGGAATTCCTGGCCAACATCAGCCACGAGCTGCGCACCCCGCTCAACGCGGTGATCGGCTTCTCGGAAGTGATGGAAAACGCGCTGTTCGGGCCCATCGGCAACGTGAAGTACCAGGAATATGCGCGCGATATCCACCAGAGCGGCCAGTATTTGCTCGAGGTCATCGACGACATCCTCGACATGTCCAAGATCGAGGCCGGCCACATGTCTCTCGACATGGAGCCGGTCGAGCTTGGCGAGATCATCGAGGACAGCCTGCGCATCATCTCCGGCACCGCGGACGAACGCGGAATCACCCTGGTGCGCAGCGGCACGCAGAAGATGAAGATCGAGGCGGATCGCAGGGCGGTGAAGCAGATCCTGCTCAACCTGCTGTCCAACGCGGTCAAGTTCACGCCGGACGGCGGCGAGATCACGGTGAAGCTCGGCAAGGCCAAGGAGGGTGCGCGGCTGTCCATAGCGGACACCGGCATCGGCATCCCGTCAGAAGAACTGGGCAAGCTCGGCCGGCCCTTCGCGCAGCTCGAGAACCCGCTGACCAAGCGCTACAAGGGAAGCGGCCTCGGGCTGGCCATCTCGCGTTCGCTGGCGGAGATGCATGGCGGGCGCTTCGAGATCAGGAGCGCGGAAGGCGAAGGCACCACGGTTGTCTGCGTGCTGCCGCTGAAGGCAACGCCGGCCGAGACGACAGGCGCAAACGGGCAGGCCTGATCCCGGGCACGCCGGCGCGCTTCCCGCCGCGCGTCAGGGACGCCTGATTTCCTTCGAGCGGACAGTTTCGAGAAAGCGGGTGCGCTGCTCGCGGTTGAGGTCGCGCACCAGCAGGAGCGCGGCCTCGCTCATGGAGCGGCCCTGTTCGGTGCGGGCCGACCGCAGCAGTTCCAGGGTCTCGCGAATCTTCGCCTCGTCGTAGCCTTCAGAGATGAAGATGCTCCGGATCTGATCGCGCAGTTGCTGGATTTTCTCGCCAAGCAGCTTGGTCTCTTCACGCGACTGGGCAAGCTGCTGGCGGACCGCCTCGCGCTTGGCCTCGGGCAGTTCTGGAATGAACCTGTCAACGGCTATGGCCACGCGCTCGAATTTGCCGATGCGCGGTCCGCCATGAGGATGTTTCCACAGGCTGCTCGCGACGAGGCCCAGCACCACGAGATTCAAGGCCAGCGAAACGAGCAACGCCGGCAGGAGCCAGCCGCGGCGCGGCTTGTCACCGGATGCGCCGGTCATAGGGGCAGCTCGGGGTCGCCGGAGGACCCGTCACCGAACATGGCCAGCATGTCCACGCTGTCGGACATCGCCACATCCCCGCCCATGGCCGCATCCAGCATGCCGGTCCCCACGCTGGTGGTTCCGAGATAGATGCCGAAGGCGAAGGAGGCGGCCAGGGCGGCGGCAGGCCAGAAGCCGCCGCGACGCAGCGACAGCCCGCCGCCGGCGGCGCGGCGCTCGCGGAAGCTGTCGATCGGCACAACCCGGGCACCGCTCTCGGCGGCGGCCGCGGCTACGATCCGGGCCTGCAGGGCCGCCGAAGCATTGCCGGCCGGGGCAGCATCGAGCAGCCTGTCGAGGGCGGAAGCCTCGTCGAGGAGGCCCTTCGCCTGCGGGTCACGTGCGCACAGTTCGCGAAGCGACGCACGCTCTGCGTCGGGCCAGCGCCCGGAATTCGCCCCATAGACGGCGAGTACGTGTTCAAGTCGGCCGATTGCACCCGGCTTTTGCGATTTCTGCTTCATGGCGGTCTCTCGCGTTTCAGTCCCGGCGTTCAGGAAGATGCATCTTCCAGGCCGGCTCAAGCAATTGTTTCAGGGCACGCCGGCCGCGGGCCAACAGGGACTCCACGGCTTCGACGCTGGTTTCCATCATTTCCGCCACCTCGGTCATGCTCAGTTCTTCATGATGAAAGAGCACGATCGCGGTGCGCTGGCGTTCGGGCAAGGACTGCAGGCCCTTGTCCACGAAATCCTTGAGCGCCTCCTCCTCCAGGCCGCGCTCCTGTTCTGCGGAGGCGGCGATCTCCGGCAATTCGCCGGTTGTCTTTTCCTTGCGGGCCCGGATCCGGTCCACACACAGGTTTACGGCCACGCGGTACAGCCAGGTCGAGATCAGCGCCCGGCCTCCGTCCCATTTCCCGGCCTGGCGCCACAGGCGCAGCAAGGCCTCCTGGGCCACGTCCTCGGCCTCGGCCTCGTCCCCAAGCATACGGCGGGAAACCGCCAGAACCCGATCCAGACGGTTGGCCACGACGTCCTGGAAGGCCGTCGCGTCGCCGGAAGCGATGCGGGCCATGAGCGCCGCGTCGGCTTCGCGCGTGGCGCCGGAAGCGGTCGCTCCGCCCCGCGCGGCCGCCGCAGGCTGATCCTGATTGGAATACACCTTGTCGCTACCCCATGCTGCCGGATTCGGCAGGTCTGCCTTATGCAGGAATAGCGGCTTTTTTACACCCCCGCGATGCCCGCCCGGGGAGGTTTTGCCCGCGATCAGGACCACAGACGCCGCCGGAGCTTCGGTCCGATCTGCAAATTCATCGCTAATGCGCTGACTTAGCACGGATTTCTCCAACTGAAGCCCCTGAGTGGTGCGGCGTGACGGCCACTGTTTGCCTGTTCATACGGGACCAGCGGGCCCAACCCGTCGCTGAATATTCAGGAGAAACACCTACAGACCGGGCTTCCGGGACGCGATCAGACGATGAGGCGGTCGAAAGCCTTGTGGACGGCATCCATCGCCTTCTCCAGCCGGACCTCCAAAGCCGGGAAATCGGGGGCATCCGCCGCCCGCAGCAGCAGGGACTTCAACCCCTGCGGGGCCTGCTCCGGCTCGAAGGGACGGTCCAGACACAGGCGCAGGACCTGGGTGAGATTGTGCAGCAGCGTGGCGCAGGGATGCAGGGTGGCGGCGTCCCGCGGGGACAGAACACCCGCCCTGGCGAGCTTTTCTATGGAAGCGGCGGTATTCTGATCGAGCACGTCTGGATGCTCATGGGCCGACACGATCTGCAGGAACTGGGCGATGAACTCGAGGTCGACGAGACCTCCCCTCGCCTGTTTCAGGTCCCAGATGGAAGCGGCAGGCTTTTCCCTGGCGATGCGCTCGCGCATCTCGCGCACGTCGGCGGCGATCTTCGCGCGGTCGCGCTTGCGGCACAACACGCCGCGGATGGCATCGTTGACCTTCCCTGTCAGCCCGGGCGATCCCGTCACCACGCGCGCGCGGGTCAGCGCCAGATGCTCCCAGGTCCAGGCGGTGTTCCGGTGATAGTCGAGGAAACCGTCGAAACGCGTGGCCACGGGACCCGCGTTGCCCGATGGGCGCAGCCGCATATCCACCTCATAGAGCGAGCCTTCGGCGGTGGGCGCGGTGACGGCGCTGATGAAGCGCTGGGTGAAACGGGAGAAGTACTGGCTGCCTGCGAGCGGCTTGGTGCCTAGCGACATGGCGGCCTCGGCATCGAAATCATACACGATGATCAGGTCCAGATCGGACGAGGCCGTCATCTCGAAGCCGCCGAGCTTGCCCATGGCAACGACCACGGCTTCGCCGCCGGGCATGGTCCCGTGAGCCCTCGCCATCTCGGTCATGACGCGCGGGTACAGCGCCCGCAGCAGATGGCCGGCCAGACGCGCGTAGGCACCGCCTGCCTGTTCCGCCGATATGGTGGCCGACAGGATGCGCACGCCGATGAGAAAGGCCTGCTCGGTGCCGACCACGCGGGCGCGGTCGAGGAAATCCTGGTAGTGGTCGATGGAGCTGAGTTCGGCCTCGACCAGCCCGCTCAGAGCCTCGTCGTCGGGCAGCGATCCGAAGAAGCCGGGATCGAGCACCGCGTCCAGCACCCGGGCGCGGCGCGACAATACGCGGGCGAGCCGCGGCGCGGTGCCCATGATGTCCGCGATGAGGCGCAGCAGGCTCGGATTCGCCCGCAGCAGCGAAAAGAGCTGCACGCCCGCGGGAAGCTCGGAGAGGAAGCGGTCGAAGGCGAGAAGCGCCGCATCGGGATCGGCTGTGGCACCAAGCGCCTCGAGCAGATGCGGCAGGAACTCCGTCAGCCGCTCGCGCGCGCGTTCGCTGCGGGTGGCGGCATAACGGCCGGAACGCCAGGTGGTGACGGCAGCGGTGACGGCGGCGGGATCGCTGAAGCCGAGCTTCTTCAGGGCAGCCTCGTTGTCCGGCGATTCCTCATCGCCCCGGAAGCCGATGTCGCGGCCCGCGCCCGAGGGTTGCGGAATCCGCTCGAACAGACCCTCATAGTGCTTCTGCACCGTACTCAGCCGCTCGATCAGCGCTGCGGCGAAGTCCGCCGTGCTGCCGAAGCCGCAGAAGCAGGCCACCCGGTCGAGATCGGGTCCGGCTCCGGGAAGGCTGTGGGTCTGCTCGTCGGCGATCATCTGGAGCCGGTGCTCCACCATGCGCAGAAAGCCGTAAGCCTCCGTCAGTTCGCCAGCCGTTTCGGCGGAAATCCAGCCCAGCCCGTTCAGCCGCGTCAGCGTCTCCACGGTGCCGCGCAGGCGCAGTTCGTCCTGCCGCCCGCCGGCAATCAACTGATGGGTCTGCGCGATAAACTCGATCTCGCGGATGCCCCCGCGCCCGAGCTTGATGTTGTGACCGGCGACGGCAATCTCGCCATGCCCCTTGAACCTGTGGACCCGCCGCTTCATGGCGTGGATGTCGGCGATCGCCGCGTAGTCGAGATACTTGCGCCAGACAAAGGGCGAGAGCTGTTCGAGGAAAGCGTCCCCGGCCTCGATGTCGCCGGCGACGGCCCGCGCCTTGATGAGCGCGGCGCGCTCCCAGTTCTGGCCGAAGCTCTCGTAATAGGAGAGCCCCGCGTCGGTGGAGAGAGCGATCTGGGTGGCGCCGGGATCGGGCCGCAGGCGCAGGTCCGTGCGGAACACATAACCGTCCGCGGTGCGCTCCTGCATGAGCTTGACCAGATCGCGGGTGACGCGGACGAAGAACTGGGAGGGTTCGACGTTCCCCGCCAGCGGCGCGCGGGCGCGGTCGAAGAAGATAATGAGGTCGATATCGCTGGAATAGTTCAGCTCGTCCGCGCCCAGCTTGCCCATGCCGATGACGATATAGCCGCTTCCCTTCGCCGGGTCGGCGGGATCGGCGGGCCTGAAGCTCCCGGCCTGCGCCGCCCTGGCGAGCAGGAAGCCCACCGCATGCCGGAGGGTGGCCCGGGCCGAGCGGGCCAGCGCGGCGGTGACCTCGGCCACGGACCACACGCCGGCGATGTCGGCGAGCGCGGTGAGCAGCGCGATGCCGTTCTTGTATCGCCGCAACGCTTTCATGGCTTCTTCCTGGGTAGCCGCCAGCTTCATGGCGGCGTCCAGGCGCCCGGAGAGGCTGTCCGCGGAAGAGTCCGGATCAGACAGCAGGATGTCGGCGAGCAGCGCCGGCTCGCGCAGGATCAGCGAGGTGAGATAGGACGAGGAGCCGAAGACCGCATCGAGCAGACGCGCGGCGGCCGCGTCTTCCGCCAATACGCCCGCCAGCGCCTCGCCGCCTTCCATGGCCGCCAGTGCCGCATCCAGGTCGGCCCGCGCCCGGGCCGCCTTGGAGGCGTCATAAGCATTCGGAATGGCGCCCGCCTTGCGCAGGAATGGCGTCACCGGTTCCCCCTTCGTGAAGCCGTGCGGTGAAAATCCGCCTGTTGTTATTGGCCCGTGCCGTCGCGGCCTGCCCGTTTCGGCAACGATAGCACCGCACGCAGTCCCGGCGCATTATCTTCAAGCCGTATCTCACCCTGGTGCAGGCGGGCCACGGCCACCGCGAGAGAAAGGCCGAGGCCACTGCCCGGCCTGGAGCGGCTGGCCTCCAGCCGCACGAAGCGCCGCATGGCGCGCTCCCGGTCCTGTGGCGGTATGCCGGGCCCGCGGTCGGCGACGGCGATCTCGACGCGGCCCGAGGCCTCGCCCGCCGAGACGACGATCTCCCGGGGCCTGTCGTCTTCTCCGGCCGTTCCGGCCGGGGCGGAGTACTTTATCGCGTTGTCGATCAGATTGGCGACGGCCTGGCCGATCAGTTCGCGCTCCCCGACGACGCCTAGCACCTCGGGAGCGTCGATGCGCAACTCCAGTCCCTCCTCCTCGGCCACCGGCGCATAAAGCTCCGAGACGTCACGCAGCAGGCCGGACACGTCGACTTCCTCCATGGAGCCGCCCGTGGCGCCCGCCTCGAGCCGCGCGATACTGAGCAGCGCGTTGAAGGTCTTGATGAGATCGTCGGCTTCCTCGATGGTGTCTTCCAGCGCGGAGCGATAGGCGGGCGCTCCGCCATCTTCGCGCAGGGCCGCCTCGACGCGGTTGCGGAGACGGTTGAGCGGCGTCTTCAGGTCATGGGCGATGTTGTCGGAGACCTCGCGCAGGCCGTTCATGAGCTGTTCGATACGCTCCAGCATCAGGTTGAGGCTTTCCGCCAGACGGTCCAGCTCGTCACCGGTGCCCCTGACCGGAACACGGCCTGTCAGGTCGCCGCTCATGATGGTGCGGCTCGTGGCGGCCACCGCCTCGACGCGGGCGAGCAGGGAACGGCTGACCAGCCATGCGCCGATCAGGCCGACGAGGACCATGACGCCCAGCCCGACGACGATCGCCGAGCTGAAAACATTCTCGAACTTGCGGCGGTCCTCTATGTCACGGCCAACGATGAGCCGATAGCCTCCGGGCAGCCGGAATACCCGCGCCAAGGCCAGCCGGTCCTCCGTGCCGTGCTGCCCCGGACGCGCATAGGTGAACTCGACCTGCTGCCCGATGCTGTTCAACAGGTCGGGCGAGACCTTCACGAGATTTCCGACCAGAGGCTGGCCTGCGTCGTCGGCGACGAGGTAGAGGCTGTTGCCCGGGGTCCGGCTGCGGCTGGCCACCGTCTCGGCGAGCCTGACGATTCCGCCAGAGCGGTACTGCTCGGCAAGCCCCTGGATCTCGGCGTCGATGGTCTGCTCGAGCTGGTGGCCGAGCAGGACATTGGTGTTCCAGTAGATGTAGCCGATGGATAGCGCCGCCGCGGCCGCGAACAGCGCCATGTAGAGCAGCGACAGGCGGAAGGCCGCGGAGCGATACAGCTTACGAGCCGGCGGCACGGATGGAGTATCCGGCGCCCCGCACCGTGTGCAGCAGCGGCTGGCCGAAATTCTTGTCGATCTTGGAGCGCAGGCGGGAAATGTGCACGTCGATGACGTTGGTCTGGGGATCGAAGTGGTAGTCCCAGACATTCTCCAGCAGCATGGTGCGCGTCACCACGCGTCCGGCATGCTTCATCAGATACTCAAGCAGGCGGAACTCGCGGGGCTGCAGAGGGATGGGCTGCCCGGCGCGTGTCACCTCATGGCTGAGCCGGTCGAGAACGAGGTCGGCGACCATGTATCTGGTCTCGCCCTCACCTGGCGCGGGGCGCCGGGCCAGCGCCTCGATGCGGGCGAGCAGTTCCGCGAAGGCATAGGGCTTGGCAAGATAGTCGTCGCCGCCCGCGCGCAGACCCTTGACGCGGTCGTCCACGGCCCCGAGCGCGCTCAGGATCAGCGCGGGCGTGGCGTTGCCCTGTTCGCGAAGGCTGGAAATGATGGAAAGTCCGTCGCGTCTGGGCAGCATGCGGTCGACGATCAGAACGTCATAGGCGCCGCCCGAGGCCAGTTCCAGGCCGGTATCGCCATCGGCCGCGTGCTCGCAGACATGGCCGACCTCCTTCAGGGATTTCTGAAGGAAGGCCGCCGTTTCCGGCTCGTCTTCGATCACGAGTACGCGCATGTCCGGCATTTTAATCGGGATGCCCGCGGCGGGAAGAGCCGCCGGAAACAGGCAAGCGCCGGGCGGCGCATCGGGGGAATGCGCCGCCCGGCATCGCCGTCAGGCCTTCTTGAGGGGGATGGCGACGAAACGCTGCTGGTCGCCACTCTTCACGCGCATGAGCACGGCGCCGCGGCCCCTGTCCTTGGCGCGCTTGACGCCTTCGGACACATCGCCGGGACGGGAGACCGACTGGCCGGCCACTTCCAGGATGACGTCACCAGCCTTGAGGCCTTTCTCCGCGGCGTTGCTGGCCGGGTCCACTTCCGTGATGACCACGCCTTCCTCGCCCGAACCGGCCACGCTCGAGGCCGGCGCGAGGGTCAGGCCGATGTCGCCCAGCGCCTCGGCTTCCGACTTCGGCGCGTTGGGGGTCGGCGACTTGCCGTCGCGAAGCTCGGCAAGCTGCTTGGGTCCGGGGAAACTGCCCAGCTCGACCGGAAGGACCTTCTCGTCTCCGTCGCGGATCACCGTCACCTGAACCTTGGTGCCGGGGGGGATGGCCGCGACCTTGCGGGCCAGGTCGCGGGAGTCCTCGATGCTGTCGCCGTTGACCTTGGTGACCACGTCGCCGGGCTGCACCTTCGACTTCTCGGCCGGGCCGCCCTCGGTCAGGGCGGTGATGAGAGCGCCGCGAGGCTGCTTCATGCCCAGGCTGGAGGCGATGTCCTCGGTGACCTGCTGGATGGAGACGCCCAGCCAGCCGCGCGAGACCGCTCCGGATTCGCGGAGCTGCGCGGTCACCTGCTTGGCGAGCTGCGCGGGCACGGCGAAGGCGATGCCGACGTTGCCGCCGGAGGGCGAGAAGATGGCGGTGTTCACGCCGACGACCTTGCCGTCGAGGTTGAAGGTGGGGCCGCCCGAGTTGCCGCGGTTCACGGCGGCGTCGATCTGCAGGTAGTCATACGGGCTGGAGCCGATGTCGCGGTTGTGAGCCGAGACGATGCCGGCCGTCACGGTGCCGCCAAGGCCGAAGGGATTGCCCACGGCCACGACCCAGTCACCCACGCGGGCTTGCTTGTCGGCGAACTCCACATACTTGAACGTCTCGCCGTTGGACTTGATCTTCAGCAGGGCCAGGTCGGTGCGCTGGTCGATGCCCACGACTTCGGCGTCATGCTTTTCGCCGTTGTCCATGGTCACGCGGATTTCGGACGCCTCGTCGACGACGTGCTGGTTGGTCACCACGTAGCCATCGGCGGAGATGATGAAGCCGGAACCCTGGGCGAGCGTCCGACGCTGGGGCATACGCTCCTGGGGCGCGCCCTCGCGGAAGCGCTTGAAGAACTCATTCAGCGGATGATCTTCGGGCAGGTTGGGCATCCCGGGAATCTGGAAGCCCGGACCTCCGGGTGCATCGGGACCCTTGCCCGTCTTGACGCCGTTCTTGACGCTGATCGACACCACCGCAGGGCGCACCTTCTCGACGATGTCGGCGAAGGTGAGCGGAGCGGCGCCATGAGGCGTCTGAACAGTCTGGGCCTGGGTGTCGGCGAAGGCGAAATTCACGTTGGGCGCCACGGACGCGCCGATCACGGCCAGCCCGAGGGCGGCGGCGATCGCAGTGGCGGACGCCTTGTTACCAAGCCGGGCCCAACGCGAACGGGCCGGCTTCGGGGCAGGAGCAGGTGTATTCATCTGG
>JBFWSL010000008.1:0-30373 GCA_050248375.1 Hyphomicrobiales bacterium
GCTAGATTTCCACGCCGTTCTCTTTGGCAAAGGCCGCAAGCGGGGTGCGGCAGTCCCCGACCCCTGTCTCGAGCCATTCGTCCATCCGCGCCGAAAGCACGCCCAGGTCGAGGCTCCGCAACATGGCCTTTACCGGACCGATGGACGCCGGCGCCATGGAAATGGTGCGGAACCCGAGCCCGAGCAGGGCCATGGCTTCCAGCGGCCGTCCCGCCATCTCCCCGCACAGGCTGATGCTGGCGCCACCCTTTTCCCCCTCGCGCGTCACATGGCGCAACGCCCTCAGCACCGGAAGCGAGAGGGGGTCGAAACGGTCGGAAACGCGCAGGTTGCTCCTGTCGGCGGCGAACAGGAACTGCAACAGGTCGTTGCTGCCTACCGAGACGAAATCGGTCAGCGGAAGCAACTTGTCGAGCTGCCACAGCAATGCCGGCACCTCGATCATCGCACCCAGCAGCACCCGCTCGGGAACCCGGTGCCCGTGCTTGAGGCAATGGGCCTTCTCGCGCTCGACCAGCGCCTTTGCCGCCTCGAATTCGGAGACCTCGGAGATCATGGGCATCATGACCCTGAGCTCGCGGTCCGCCGCGGCGCGCAACAGGGCGCGGATCTGGGTCCGGAACAGCCCGGGCCGGTCGAGCGCCATGCGTACCGCCCGCCATCCAAGGGCCGGATTCGCCTCCTGCGACTGGCGCATATAGGGCAGCACCTTGTCGCCGCCGATGTCGAGCGAACGGAACACCACCGGCTTGCTGCCGGCCGCCTCCATCACCGTCTTGTAGATTTCCCTCTGCCGCTCCAGCCGGGGCAGGGTGGCGGAGATCATGAACTGGAGCTCGGTGCGGAACAGCCCGATGCCGGCCGCCCCGGACTGGTCCAGATAGGGCAGGTCGACCAGCAGTCCCGCGTTCATCTGCAGGGAAACCGGCACGCCGTCCCTGGTGACCGACGGTTCGCTCCGGCGCTCCGCGTAATGCTCCTGCCGCTTGGCCTGGAACCTGATCTTGTCGGTGTAGGCGGTAACGATGTCGGCTGTCGGCCGGACATAGATGTGCCCGGTGTCCGCGTCGAGGACGGCTTCGTCGCCGGTCTCAGCCTGCTGCACGATGCCCGAGGCCTGCCCGACCGCGGGGATGCCGAGCGCCTTGGCGACGATGGCCACGTGACTGGCCACGCCGCCCTCCTCCAGCACCAGCCCGCGCAGGCTGCCGCGCTCATAGTCCAGCAGCTCCGCCGGACCCATGGTGCGCGCCACGAGAATGGCATCCGCCGGCAGGTCCTCCGCCGCCGCCGTGGTGCGCCCCGCCAGCACCCGCAGCAACCGGTTCGACAGGTCGTCCAGGTCGTGCAGGCGTTCCTTCAGAAACGGATCGGCGCGCCTGAGCATGCGCGGCCGTATGTCGTAGAGCACCCGCTCGACCGCGGCCTCCGCCGTCAGGCCCGCCCTTACCGCCTCCATGAGCCGGCGGTTCCATCCGCGGTCATGGGCGAACATCCGGTATGCCTCGAGGATATCCCGGTGCTCGCCAGCCACCGGTACGTCGCCGCGGTCGATCATGTCGTCGATGGTCCGGCGCAGTTCGAGCAGCGCACGTTCCAGCCGCTCGCTCTCATGCTCGGAATCGTCCGCGATCAGCCGGGTGACCGCCACCCGGGGTTCATGGTGGACGATGTGGCCGAGCGCGATGCCGCCCGACAGCGGCATCCCGCCGATGCGCCGGGTGCCTTCGGAGACGTCGTTGCCCACGAATTCCGCCGAGGTGACCAGTTCCGCCAGCGCCATGGCGATGGTCTGGAGCGCCTCCACTTCCTCGTCGGAATACTGCCGGTGCGTGCGGTTCTGGACGGTCAGCACGCCCACGGCCTTGCCCTGCCGCAGGATCGGCACGCCGAGGAAGGAGTGGTAGATCTCCTCGCCCGTCTCCGGCCGGTAGGAGAAGGCGGGATGGGTATGGGCCTCGCTGAGATTCATCGGCTCGGCATGACGCGCGATCTGGCCGACGAGGCCTTCGCCCGGCTTCAGATGGGTCTTGTGGACGGCGTCTCTCTTCAGGCCCTCGGTGGCGAACAGCTCCATGGAGCCGTCGCGGCGGCGCACATAGATGGAGCACACTTCCGCGACCATGTTCGCGGCCACCTGCACCACCATCTTGTCGAGCTTGGCCTGACCGCTCTCGGGTCCGGCCATGATCTCCCTGAGGCGGCGGAGGAGAACCCTGGGTGCGCCAATCGAGGCAGCCATGAACCGTCAGTCCCAGTCCGGCGCCCGCAGCCGGGCGGCCAATGTGTCACGAGCCCGGGCCCGGGCGCTTCCCCTCAGGGGCCATCCAGCCCGAACAGCGAGTGCAGCGTGCGAACGGCCAGTTCCGCGTAGGCGGCGTCGATAAGCACGCTGATCTTGATTTCCGAGGTCGAAATCGCCTCGATATTGATGCCCTTCTCGGCCAGCGCGGCGAACATCCTGGCGGCGACGCCCGCATGGCTGCGCATGCCGATGCCGATCACGGAGACCTTCACAATATTGGTCGAGCCGTGCAGGTCCTTGTAGCTGATGTCGCCGCGGGCCTCCTTCAGCACCTCCAGCGCGCGGTCCAGATCGGAACTCTGCACCGTGAAGGTGAGGTCCGTGTAGCGGCCGTCTTCGGATACGTTCTGGACGATCATGTCCACGTTGATGCTGGCGTCGGCCAGCGGGCCGAACACGCGCGCGGCCACGCCCGGCTTGTCCTCGACCTTGACCAGCGTGACCTTGGCCTCGTCCTTGGCATAGGCGATGCCGCTGACAACCTGTTGTTCCAAGATTTCTTCCTCGTCGCAGACAAGAGTGCCCGGGGCGTCGTTGGCGTTCTCGGAGGCCGGCGGACACTTTTCCGGCGCATCGAAGCTCGAGCGAACCTGGACGCGGACCTGCTGCACCATGGCGAGCTCCACGGAGCGGGTTTGCAGGACCTTGGCCCCGAGCGAGGCCATTTCCAACATCTCCTCGTAGGATATTTTGTCAAGGCGGCGCGCCTTCGGCACCACGCGTGGATCGGACGTGTAGACGCCGTCCACGTCGGTGTAGATGTCGCAGCGATAGGCCTTGAGCGCGGCCGCGACGGCGACGGCGCTGGTGTCGGAACCGCCACGCCCCAGCGTGGTGATCCGGTTGTTGGGTCCGATGCCCTGAAAGCCCGCGATGACGGCCACCTCGCCGCCGGCCATGCGCTTCTTCAGCGTGTCCACCTCCACGCCGGCTATGCGCGCGGCGCCATGCGCGCCGTCGGTCAGAATGGGAATCTGCCAGCCGAGCCAGGACCGCGCGGGGATGCCCATGGATTGCAGCACGATGGCCAGCAGGCCGACCGTCACCTGCTCGCCGGAAGCCACGATGGCGTCATACTCGCGCGCGTCATGCAGGCGGGAGGCCTCGCGCGCCCAGGCGACGAGCTGGTTGGTGGCCCCGGCCATGGCCGAGACGACGACGGCGCATTGGTTGCCCGCCTCGACCTCGCGCTTCACATGGCGGGCAACGTTGCGGATCTTCTCCACGTCGGCCACCGACGTGCCGCCGAACTTCATGACCAGAATGGCCATCGTTTTTCCTGACCTGCCGGAGCCCTCTGGGCCTGCCGGATTTACGGATGTTCTGCCAGCACGGGCCCCGCGGATGCGGGCCCTGAATGACGGGCGCTATTCATAGTCCGTCCGCCCCTCCCCTGCAATAAAGGCGGCAAGCTTGACAATAGGGAGGCCCGCCCCGCCAATGCGCCCCATGACCGCCACGGAAAATCCGGCCGCAGGGCCGACCATGGACCCCGAGGAAGTGGCCCGATTCGAGGCCATGGCCGAGGAATGGTGGGATCCCAAGGGCAAGTTCCGGCCCCTGCACGAGCTGAACCCGGTCCGGATGGGCTTCGTCGTCTCCAGCCTGTGCAGCCATTTCGGCCGGGATTCGGCTGCGGCCAGCAGCCTTTCGGGCCTCAGGATACTGGATATCGGCTGCGGCGGCGGGCTGGTGGCGGAGCCTCTCGCGCGTCTCGGGGCCAGGGTGACCGGCATCGACCCTTCGCCCGACACTGTCGAAGCCGCACGCGCCCATGCTGCGGCCCAGGAGCTCGAAATCGGCTATTTCCCGGATCAGGCGGAAGTGCTCGCGGCGCGGCGCCTGCGCTTCGACGCGGTGCTGGCGCTGGAGGTGATCGAGCATGTACCCGATCCCGACGCGTTCCTGGCGCTGGCCGGATCCCTGGTGCGCCCGGGCGGGCTGATGGTGCTGTCCACCATCAACCGCACCCTCAAATCCTACGCACTGGCCATCATCGGGGCCGAATACATCCTGCGCTGGGTGCCCGCCGGCACCCACCGCTGGGACCGCTTCGTAACGCCAGCCGAGCTGGCCGATGGCCTGGAAAAGACAGGGTTCAGGCCCGGCGAAGCCAGGGGCCTGATCTTCGACCCCCTGCGGGGCGAATGGCGGCTGTCCGGCGACACCGACGTGAACTACCTGCTCGCCGCGGCGAAACCGGGGGAGCATCCGGTAGGGGACTAGTTGGAGTCCTCCGGAGCCGGCAGCAGCGGATACACCTCCACGCCCTCCTCGTTCAGCTCCTTGACTTCTTCAGGAGTGGCCTCGCCGTAGATGCCGCGCGCTTCCGTCTCTTCATGATGAATCTTCCGCGCTTCGCTGGCGAAACGGTCGCCTACATACTCGGCATTGGCGGTGACGTGCTCGCGCAACTCCTTCAGGGCCGCCCGGACGCGTTCCGGGCTTGGCGTATTGCTGGCGATATTGGGCGCCATGACCGCCTTGGAGACCTTGGCGCTGCCGCATTGGGGGCATGACACCTGCCCCCGCGCTGCCTGCCTGTCGAAGGCGGCGCTGTTCTGGAACCACGCCTCGAACTGGTGCCCGTCCTTGCACCGCAGCGCATAGCGTATCATGAGGCCTCGCTTATCGAGGCGGGCTGCGCGGGGGGCTCGAAGGTGCGGTCGTGCCGCAGCGAGGGAATGCGCTGCCGCGCCTCCGCGACCAGCGCCAGGTCGATGTCCGCCAGGACAACGCCCGGATCGGCCCCGGCCTCGGCGATCACCTCGCCCCAGGGCGAAACCACCATGCTGTGGCCGTATGTCGCCCGGCCGACCTCGTGGTCGCCGCCCTGCGCCGCGGCCACGATGAAGCAGCCTGTCTCTATGGCCCGCGCCCTCAACAGCACATGCCAATGGGCCTGGCCCGTCACCCGCGTGAAAGCCGACGGCGCCGCGATGACCTGTGCGCCTGCCTTCGCCAGCGTTCGGTATAGCGCGGCAAAGCGCAGGTCGTAGCAGGTCGTCAGGCCATAGACGCACCATGGCAACCGTGCCGTCACCGCCTGCCGTCCCGGCCTGTAGTTCTTCGACTCCCGGTAGCTCTCTCCGCCGGGCAGGTCCACGTCGAACATGTGGATCTTATCGTAGCGCGCCTCGATCCCGCCATCCGGCCGGATCAGGAACGAGCGGTTCGCCACCTTGTCCTCGGAGAGCTTCACCGCGAGCGAGCCCACATGCAGCCAGATGCCAAGTTCCTGCGCCAGCGCCGTCAGCCGGCCAAGGGCAGCGTTACCTTCCTCCGGCTCCACCGCGGCGAACAGGCGGCGTCCCGACAGCTCCAGGATATTCGTGTTCTCCGGCGTAACGACCAGGGCGGCGCCCGCGTCCGCCGCTTCGCGGATCAGCGCCTCGGCGCCGGCGATGTTCGGCGCCATCTCGCGGCCCGAGCGCATCTGCGCCAGGCCGATCCGGAATGACGACGCCCCGCTCATGTCTCTGTCCGCTCATGCGACTGCAGGAGGGAATCCAGCTCGCCACGCTCCTGCATGGCGTAGAGATCGTCGCAGCCGCCGATATGGCGGTCATCGATGAATATCTGCGGGACGCTCGTGCGTCCGCCGCTCTTCTCGCGCATTTCCGCACGCCGCGCCGGATCGAAAGTCACGTCGATTTCCTGGAAGTGGACGCCCTTCTCGCCCAGCAGCCGCTTGGCGGCGTGGCAGTAGGGACAGAGGGCGGTCGTATAGATCGTGATCTGTGTCATTCGGTTCACCGGGCCGGCCCGGAGCAGTGAACACCTCCCGACTAGCCATTGGTTATGCACAAGGCCACGTCAAGGCAATTCATCGGGACGAGGCACTCAAATCCTGGGGAGCAACGGGTCGGTGACCCGCGCCAGCGCCAGCACGTCGACCCGCACCGCGCCCGCCTTGAGCAGCGCTCGCGTGCACGCCTCCGCCGTTGCGCCCGTGGTGATAACGTCGTCGATCAGCAGGACGTTCCGGCCCTCCACCGCCGCGCGCCGGGCCTGCGGCACCGCGAAGGCGCCGGCCACGTTGCGGCGGCGCTGGTCGGCGGTCAGCCCTACCTGGCTGGCCGTCCGGCGTGTCCGCTGCAAAGCCAGCGGCTCGAAGGGCAGGCCCACCATCCTGGCGAGTTGCCGCCCCAGCAGGGCGGACTGGTTGAAGCGGCGCGTCCACAGCCGCAGCCGGTAGAGCGGCACCGGAACGATGACATCGGCTTCCCCGATCAGTTCGCCGCCCGCATTGGCAAGCCAGCGCGTGAACATCTCCACCCCTTCCTGCCTGTCACGGTACTTCAGGCCGTGAACGAGATCGCGCATGACCCCGTCATAGCGCGCGACCGCCCGCGCCCGTCCATAGACCGGCGGGTCGGCCATGGCCGCGGCCGAGACCAGAGGACCTTCGACCGGATAGCTGAGCGGGATGCCGAGCCGGTCGCACAGCGGCTGGCCAATGAAATCGATCCCCGACCAGCAGGAGGCACACACCCCGCCATGCCGGCTCACCGGCGCCCGGCAGGCGGCGCACAGCGGCGGCAGGACCATATCGGCGATGCCGCCCGCCGCGGCGCGCAGCACCTTCCAGGCGGCAACCCGGAGATCCACACGCTCGACGGCCGATTCCGCTTCCGCCCTGTCGCCCATCGCACGTCCGCCCCCCGCGGCGGCGGACCTTTGCCAGCGCTGGGCCCTTTGCCGCCGTCAAGCCTATGATAGGCTCGCGCCGGCTCGCGCGCCACATGCGCGGCAGCCGGGAGCGCCGATGCCCCAAGAGGACATGCAGCTTTTCGACCGCGCCCTTTTGCGCGCGCGCCAGGCCCGCGCCGCGCCGGGATTGCGCGAGCACGGCTTTCTCCACGCACGCGCCGCGGAGGACATCCGTCTGCGTCTCGACGCGGTCATGCGCGATTTTCCCATGGCGCTCGAATTCAGCACCTTCCCGGACCGGCTGCCCCCGGCCCTGCTGGATCACCCCCGCGTCGGCGAACTGGTCGTCGCCAGCCCCGATATAGGCGGCTTGCGCGCCATCGCGGGTTTGCGCGTCGCTTGCGACGAGGAACAATTGCCGTTCGCCCCGCAAGCATTCCCCCTCGCCGTCAGCATTCTCGCGCTGCATGCGGTCAACGATCTGCCGGGAACCCTCGTCCAGTTGCGCCGCGCGCTGAAGCCGGACGGCCTGCTGCTTGCCGCCGCCTTCGGAGGCGGCACCCTGCACGAACTGCGCGAAGTCCTCACCGCTGCCGAGATCGAAGTCACCGGCGGCGCGGCGCCGCGCGTGGCGCCCTTTGCCGACGTTCGCGATTACGGTGCCCTGCTGCAGCGGGCGGGCTTCGCCCTGCCGGTCGCCGACGCCGACAGCGTCACCGTGACCTACCGCGACATCGTCGCGCTGATGCATGACCTGCGCGGCATGGGCGCCACCAACGTCCTGCACGAACGCTCGCGCCGGCCCCTGTCCCGCCGCATGCTTTTGCGCGCCGGCGAAATTTACGCGGAACGCTTTCCCGCGGGGGATGGCCGCATCGCGGCGACCTTCGAGATCATTCATTTGTCGGGATGGGCTCCCCACGAGAGCCAGCAGCAGCCGCTGCGGCCCGGCACCGCGCGCATGCGCCTTGCCGACGCGCTGGACACCGCGGAACGCAGTGCGGGAGTGAAAGCCGATCCGAAGGGGACGCGGAATTAACCGCCGCCGCCGAACCAGCCGGGGATGGCGGAGAAAAACGCCGCGACCTGCGTGCCGATGTTTCCGACGACGGCCGCGATGGTGATGCTGACGCCCGCGGCGATGAGGGCATATTCGATCGCGGTGGCGCCACGGCGGTCGCGCCACAGCCGCGCCATCGCTTGCACGGTTCGTGCGTTCGTCTCGGTCTCGTGCCGACTGCTCATCTCAACCACCTGTCCCGCTCACCAGCCTCACAGCAGATCCCGCAACATGGCCCTGAGCGGCACATCGGCGGGCGGCATCTCGTAGTCGCCCATCCGGTTCGGCCTTACCCACGCCAGTTCCTGGCCTTCGCGGCTTTCGATCTGCCCTCGCCACTTCCTGCACACATACAGCGGCATGAGCAGATGGAAGTCGCCATAGTCGTGGCTCGCGAAGGTGAAGGGCGCCAGGCAGGCCTCCGTCACATCGATTCCGAGTTCCTCGGCCAGTTCCCGGATCAATGCCGCTTCCGGCTGTTCTCCGGGTTCGAGCTTGCCGCCTGGAAACTCCCACAGGCCGGCCATCGGCTTGCCTGAGGGGCGCCGGGTCAGCAATACCCGGCCATCGTCGTCGACGAGCGCGCAGGCCACAACCAGAACGACCCTCCGCGCGAGCTTATTGCCACTCATGATTGCACGGCCCTGGTTAAGGAACACATAGCGCCGGGACAGAAATTTTTCCCGGAATTTAGCGGATTGTCAGCTGCGGTAATCGGCATTGATGGCGATGTAGTCCGCTGTCATGTCGCAGGTCCACACCGTGGCCCGTGCGTTACCGGCACCCACGTCGACAGTAACGTCGAGTTCGGCGCGCTTCATGTAGGCCGCGCCGGTGGCTTCCTTGTAGGCGGGATCGACCTCGCCATTATGCGCCACGCGGGTCTCGCCGAACCAGATCGACAGCCGGTCCCGGTCCGCCGCCTCGCCCGACTTGCCCACGGCCATGACGATGCGGCCCCAGTTGGGGTCCTCCCCGGCAAAGGCCGTCTTCACCAGGGGCGAATTGGCGATGGAAAAGCCGATTTTCCGGGCCGCGGCGGCCGTCTCCGCGCCCTTGACCGTGATCGAGATGAACTTGCTCGCTCCCTCGCCGTCCTTCACCACCTGATGGGCCAGGTCGAGCATCACCGCATTCAGCGCAGCCTCGAAAGCCGCCAGGCGCTTGTCGGACGCATCGGATATCTCCGGAGCGCCGCGCGACCGGGCCGCGCCCGTGGCGAAGAGCAGGCAGGTGTCGCTGGTGGAGGTATCCCCGTCGATGGTGATGGCATTGAAGCTGCGGTCCGCGCCCCTGGCGCAGAGCGCCCCGGCAACACCGGCCGTCAGCGGAGCATCGGTGAACAGGAAACACAGCATCGTCGCCATGTCCGGCGCGATCATGCCCGCGCCCTTGGCGATGCCGTTGATGGACACTTTCACTCCGCCGATCTCCGCGCTTCGCGTCGCCAGCTTCGGATAGGTGTCCGTGGTCATGATGGCGCGCGCCGCGTCCGCGACCGCGTCCGGCCTTCCCGCTTTCGCAAGATCGCCAAGCAGATGGGTGAAGCGCGAAGGATCGAGCGGCTCGCCGATCACCCCGGTCGAGGCGACGAACACCTCTTCCGGCTTGCAGCCCGCCGCCCGTGCCGCCGCCTCCACGGTGGCCTGGACGGCCTCGCGCCCGCGCATGCCCGTGAAAGCGTTGGCGTTGCCGGAATTCACCACCAGCGCACGGGCCGCGCCATCCTTCAGCCGCTCCCGGCACCATTCCACCGCCGCCGAGGCGGTACGCGAACGGGTCAGCACGCCCCCGGCGACAGCGCCGGGCTCCAGCAGCACAAGCATGAGGTCCTTGCGGTTCTTGTAGCGTATGCCGGCCTCGCAAGCGGCGAAGCGCACGCCGGCGATTGCCGGCGCCTCGGGCAGTCCGTCAGGGGCGAAGGGCGACCGCTTCACGAGACCTTGCCGGCCACGCGCCCTATTGGGCGAAGCTGCCGCGCGGCGCTTCCTCAAGCGCCTTCTTCAGTTCCGGGTCGACGATCTCGATCTTGGCCTTCTCACGCAGGCCGCTCAGGATTTCCTGCGACTTCTGCTCGACCAGAAAGGCCAGAATGCGGTCCTTGAGATCGTCGAATGCCGGCGGCTTGGTTTCGCGCTGGTCTTCCAGCTTGATGATGTGCCAGCCGAATTGCGTCTTCACCGGTTCGGAAACCTCGCCCGCCTTCAGCGCGAACGCCGCCTTCTCGAACTCCTCGACCATCTGGCCCTTGGTGAAATAGCCAAGGTCGCCGCCATCCTTCGCGCTGCCATCCTTGGACTTCTCCTTGGCCAGTTCGGCGAAGTCGTCGCCACGGGCGACGCGCTCGGCGATGTCGCGGATCTCTTCTTCCTTGTCCACCAGGATGTGGCGGGCGCGCACCTCGGTCTCCGACGGGACGTTCGCGATCTGCTCGTCATAGAGCTTGCGCGCGGCTTCCTCGGTTACCGAGGCTTTCACCTTGCCCTCGAAGTAGACGTCGCTCAGCGCGCGCATCTTGTAGTACTTCATCCGTTCTTCGATGCTCGGCTTGCCGGTGACCTTCTCCTTCTCCGCCGCCATCGAGAGCAGCTTGTGCTCCAGGATATGAGACAGCAGTTCCGACTGACGCTGGCCCTCGGGCATTCCCGCCAGCGCCGCGCTGTTGGCGGCGGCGGCTGCGTCCATGTCGGACTGGGTGATCGTGGCGCCGTCGATGCGGGCGATCACCTTGTCGTCGGCCAGGGCGGGAACGGCAAGCAGGGCGGCAACCGCCGCGGCGGACAGAAGCTTCCGGATTTTCACGGGACGAACCTCGTATCATTTCCGCGACTCGGCCCCAAGGGCGCGCGACCAAAGGCGCGGCATACGTATCGCGGGTTTCTGGTCGGCACTTAATACCGGTTCGCCAAGGCCATTGCCAAGCGGCGTTTGGAGCCTTTCACGTTAAATTTTTGCAATCCGGCGCGGGGCGCGGCTTCGTTGACAAGCCCAAGCCGCCCACTTATCTGTCACTTCGGCCGGTCGGGTTGCTGTCCGGGCACGGATTCCGGCTCAGCAGGCCGGTTTTCCAGCGACAAGCCCGGACTTTACGGCTTGACCATCATACCGGCCCGTCGCTTCGGCTCGACCGGTTTCCGCAGAATACGCATCGAGGAGCTGACAGCCCGCACATGCTTTCCCTGGGCACCATCGCCAGCAAGGTTTTCGGTTCGTCCAACTCCCGGAAGCTGAAGGGCTACGACGCGCGCGTTCGCGCCATAAACGAGCTGGAGCCGGAACTGGAGAAGCTGTCGGACGCCGACCTGCGCCGCCGGACAATAGAGTTCCGCGAACAGGTCGCCGCAGGAGCGTCGCTGGACAGCCTGCTGGAGCCCGCCTTCGCCACCGTGAGGGAAGCGGCGAAACGCACCCTCGGCCAGCGCCATTTCGACATGCAGCTTGTCGGCGGCATGGTCCTGCATCAGGGCAAGATCGCCGAGATGAAGACCGGCGAAGGCAAGACGCTCGTGGCCACCCTTCCGGTCTACCTGAACGCGCTCGCCGGCAAGGGCGTGCACGTGGTTACCGTCAACGACTACCTCGCCAAGCGCGATGCCGGCTGGATGGGACAGGTCTACGAGTTTCTCGGCCTGACCGTCGGCTGCATCGTGCATGAACTCACCGACCCGGAGCGGCGCGAGCAGTATTCCCGCGACGTCACCTACGGCACCAACAACGAGCTCGGCTTCGACTATCTCCGCGACAACATGAAATATTCTCCCGACGAGATGGTGCAGCGCGGCCATGCCTTCGCCATCGTCGACGAGGTGGACTCCATCCTTGTCGACGAGGCCCGCACGCCGCTGATCATCTCCGGCCCGCTGGAAGACCGCTCCGAGCTGTACAACACCATCGACACCTTCATCCCCGGCCTGAAGAAGGAAGATTACGAGGTCGATGAAAAGATGCGCACGGCCACCCTCACCGAGGCGGGCAACGAGCGCATCGAGCAGCTCCTGAAGGACGCCGGGCTGCTGAAGGGCGACTCCCTCTACGACATCGAGAACGTGACGCTGGTGCACCACGTCAATCAGGCGGTGCGCGCGCACCTGCTGTTCCAGCGCGACAAGGATTACATCGTAAAGAACGACCAGGTCGTCATCATCGACGAGTTTACCGGCCGCATGATGGAAGGGCGGCGCTATTCCGAAGGCCTGCACCAGGCGCTCGAGGCCAAGGAGCATGTGACCATCCAGCCCGAGAACCAGACGCTCGCCTCCATCACCTTCCAGAACTACTTCCGTCTCTACAAGAAGCTGGCGGGCATGACCGGCACCGCCTCTACCGAGGCGGACGAGTTCATGGACATTTACGGGCTCGACGTGATCGAGGTGCCGACCAACCGCGAAATGGTCCGTATCGACGACGATGACGAGGTCTACCGGACGGCGAAGGAAAAATACGACGCCATCATCGAACTCATCCGCGATTGCCACAAACGCGGCCAGCCGGTGCTCGTCGGCACCACCTCCATCGAGAAATCCGAACTGCTGGCCGATTTGCTGCGCAAGGCGAAGGTGGGCGACTTCCAGGTGCTGAACGCCCGCTATCACGAGCAGGAAGCCAAGATCATCGCCCAGGCGGGCGTGCCCGGCGCCATCACCATCGCCACCAACATGGCCGGCCGCGGAACCGACATCCAGCTCGGCGGCAACGTCGAGATGCAGGTCTCCGAGTGGCTGGCGGCGCAGCGGGAGAAGGGCAAGGAGCCCACCGAACGCGAGATCGAGAAGGAACGCTCGAAGATCGAGTCGGACGTCGCGCGCAAGAAGGAGGCGGCGCTGGCCGCGGGCGGACTTTACGTCATCGGCACCGAGCGCCACGAAAGCCGCCGCATCGACAATCAGCTTCGCGGCCGCTCCGGCCGCCAGGGCGATCCGGGCCATTCCAAGTTCTTCCTCAGCCTCGACGACGACCTCATGCGCATCTTCGGCTCCGACCGGATGGACGGCATGCTCCAGCGTCTGGGCCTGAAGGAAGGCGAGGCGATCATCCATCCCTGGATCAACAAGGCGCTGGAGAAGGCGCAACAGAAGGTCGAGGCGCGCAACTTCGACGCGCGCAAGCACATCCTCAAGTTCGACGATGTGATGAACGACCAGCGCAAGGTGATCTTCGAGCAGCGGCTCGACCTCATGAACGAGGCCGACGTCGCCGATACCGTCGCCGACATGCGCCACGAGGTGATCGACGACCTCATCGCACGGCACATCCCCGAGAAGGCCTACGCCGAGGAGTGGGACATCTCCGGCCTCAAGGAAGAGACGAACAAGTATTTCGGCCTCGATCTGCCCCTGGAGAAATGGGCGGCCGAGGAAGGCATCGCCGACGAGGAAATCCGCGAGCGCCTGATCAAGCACGCGGACGAGGCCGCGGCCCGCAAGGTGGCCCGCTTCACCCCGGACGTCATGCGCCAGGTGGAGAAGGCCGTGCTGCTGCAGACGCTAGACCACCTGTGGCGCGAGCACCTTGTGACGCTGGAGCATCTGCGCCAGGTGGTCGGCCTGCGCGGCTACGGCCAGCGCGATCCTCTCAACGAGTACAAGAGCGAAAGCTTCACGCTCTTCGAGCAGATGCTGGCCCAGCTCCGCCAGGACGTCACCGGCCAGCTCTCCCATGTGGAGCTGGCGCCCCAGGAGGCGCCGCCCACGCTGGAGCACGCGGCACTGCCGCAGATGCATGCGCATCACGCCAATCCGAATACCGGCGAGGATGAGTTCGACAACCAGCCGGCCCCCCGCAAGGGCGCCGCGGCCATGAACCCGGCCGACCCGTCGACCTGGGGCAAGGTGCAGCGCAACGCCCCGTGCCCCTGCGGCTCCGGCAAGAAGTACAAGCACTGCCACGGCAGATTCGCCTGACCGCGGCGGCGCGGAGCCCCCTGGAATTTCCCCGGCCCAATTGTTTGGCCAGCGGCTGCTGAACCCTTTACCGTTTCCCGTGTTGTAACCGGCGTCCGGCACTCCTGCCGGGCGCACTTTCATCGTGGGACGGGGCCAATGGAACTCGCGCAAGGACTGTCGTTTGCCGTCATCGCGGGAACCATGGCGCTGTTCATCTGGGGGCGCTGGAGCTACGACGTCGTTGCCGTGTTCTCGCTGCTTACCGCCGTCGCCGTCGGCATCGTACCTGCGGACGAGGCATTCTCCGGCTTCAGCGACGACATCCTGTTCATCATCGCGGGCGCCCTCATCATCAGCGCAGCCGTTTCGCGGTCCGGCGTCGTGGAAAGTGTCATGGGCCGTCTCGGGCCCTACCTGACGACAACGCGAAGGCAGGTTCTGGTCCTGACCGCAACGGTGACGTTGATGTCCGGCTTCGTGAAGAACATCGGCGCGTTGGCAATCCTCATTCCGGTCGCGCTGCAGCTCGCCCGCCGCACCCAGAGCACGCCCGCCAACCTCATGATGCCGCTGGCCTTCGGTTCGTTGCTCGGCGGCATCGTGACCCTGGTGGGCACCACGCCCAACATCGTCGTTTCCCGTCTGCGCGAGGATCTGGTCGGCGAGCCCTTCCGCATGTTCGACTTCGCGCCGGTGGGCGCCACGCTGGCGGTTCTCGGCGTTATCTTCCTCACTTTCGCCTACCGCATCCTGCCGTCCGACCGCAAAGGCGCGGTATCCATGGACGAAGCCTTCAAGGTGGACGACTACATCACCGAGGCACAGGTCCTGAAGACCTCGGCCATCAATGGCAAGACGCTCGCCGACCTCGAGAAAATCGGCAACAACGAGGTCGAGGTCACCACCGTCCTGCGCCGGCGCAAGCGCCACAGCTCGCCGGCTTCCAGGTGGCAGTTCAAGACCTGGGACGTATTGCTCCTGCAGGGAGAGCCCGCCGCGCTCAGCTCGGTCGTCACCGACGCCGGACTGAAGCTCGTCCGGCACGGCAAGATTCCGGAGATCGACACCTCGCGCGAGGAAATCGGCGCCATGGAGGCGATCGTCGGGGAGAATTCCTCCCTTGTCGGCAAGACACCCGTGGAGGCGCGGCTCTACGCGCTGCACCATGTAAACCTCCTGGCCGTCAGCCGCGGCGGCCGCCGTGTGGTGCAGCGCATCAGCTCGGTCCGCTTCCGGGCAGGCGACGTGATCGTGCTCAGCGGCAACACCAGCGTCATGCCCGAAACGCTGCGCGAGCTCGATTGCCTGCCGCTTGCACAGCGCGAACTGAACCTCGGACGGGCGCGCCACCGCTGGCTGCCATTCGCGGTGCTCGCCGCGGCAATGCTGCTGATCGCCCTGCATCTGGTGCCGGTGTCCCTGGCCTTCTTCGGCGCGGCGTTCCTGCTGCTGCTGGCCGGGTCGCTGACCCTGAGCGAAGCCTATGACGCGGTCGAGTGGCCGATCCTGGTACTGTTCGGGGCGCTGATTCCCGTGTCCCGGACCCTGCAGACCACGGGCGCCGCCGACCTCGTCGCCGGGGCGCTTGCAGACGCATCGAACTTCCTGCCGGGTCTCGGCACCCTGGCGCTGATGATGGTTGTGGCCATGGCGGTGACGCCTTTCCTCAACAATGCGGCTACCGTGCTCGTCATGGCGCCCATAGCCGCCGGCTTCGCCAAGAGCCTGGGGTACAGCCCCGATCCCTTCCTCATGGCCGTGGCGGTGGGAGCGGGCTGCGACTTCCTCACCCCTATCGGACACCAGAGCAACACCCTGGTGATGGGTCCTGGCGGCTATCGCTTCGGGGACTACTGGAAGCTCGGCCTGCCCCTTTCCGTGCTGGTCGTCGTCGTGGGCGTGCCGCTCATCGCGCTGTTCTGGCCGCTGTGACGTCCCGGGCGGCCGGGCAGGTCATGCGCAGCGGCGTCACGCCCGCTTCATCGGACGTGGCTGGCTCCGTAACGTAGCGCCGTTTGCAAAGCGCCACCTTCGGAGGCAGCTTGCTGCGCTCGAACAGGTCGCTGCCCCGCTTCAGGTCGCTCCAGAAATCGCTCCAGCGGTCCTGTCCGTAGAGCGCCATGTTCCATCCACTCATGCGGAAGGGATAGACATGCACGTGGAACCTCGGCTGCCCCTCGTCGAAGGCGGCCGTGATCAGCTCCCAGATCTCGTCGATCACGCCGTTGGTCATGGCATAGCACCCGATTGAGGAGCAGCCGCCATGCACCATCAGAAACGAACCGGTGCGTCCATGGGCCTTGTCGAAGGCATTGGGGAAGCCGAGGTTGAAGGAACGGTGCCAGCGGCTGTTGGGATTGAGCTGCGCCCGCGCGACCGTATAGAAGCCCTCCGGGCTCTGGCGGTCGCCTTCCCTCAGCTTCGGACCGAGACGGCCGGACCACCGGCATATGGGATATGTGGCGAACAGGACATAACGGTCCTGCTTCTTCATCCACAGCTCCAGTTCATGCTCCCACTTGAAGATGCGCATGAACACCGGAGCCCCCGCGGCGAGCCCTTTTTCCTTCAGGCGCTCGCGCAGCCTGTGCAGGTCCGGCGTTCCCCTGAGCGGCAGGCCCAGGCGCAAACGGACCCTGTGCTCGACCCAGCGCAGGTCGCTGCCGATCGACTGCACCGCCTCGCGGCCCGTGGATGTCGCCATGGCGGCGACGCCTCCAAGCAGCAGAATGAGGAACAGCGGCAAGGCAAGAGCGCGCCGCCTGCGCGGTAGCGGGGACATGGCCAAGGGTTAGCGCGACCGCGGCACAACCGCAAATAACGGATCGACTACTGGCCCAGGCGGGAATTGTTGCGGAAGGCGAAACCGGAATAGGTCGGCTGCGCCGGGGCGAAACCGAACGTGTTCACCGGCGCGGGCGAACCTTCCGCCGAGCGCGGGATCTGGCCGAGACCCGCCGGACGCGGTGCAACCGCCGGCCCCGCCGCCTGCTGGATCGCGGGCGGTGCGGGCTGGTAGGCCTGCATGGGCAAACGTTCGAAGGCCGGGCACGAACCCGCCGGATCGACCTTGCCGGAGTCGAGGAAGGCGACGTTCACCAGGTACTGCTTCCCGCAGACCTCCACCTTCGGCGGCTGCCGCGTATACTCGAAGTAGTCGGAGCCCTGCTTGAGCTGCTTCCAGAACCCAGCCCACTCGTTCTTCGCGTGGCGCTTCATGTTGTCCGGCGTCATGCGGAACGGATAGGCATGCACGTCGAAAGCTTCCTGGCCGCCGACGAAGGCCTCGCGCGCCAGCGCGTAGATTTCCTCGATCAGGGCGTCCGTCATCGCGTAGCACCCGGCCGACTTGCAATCGCCATGCACCATCAGATGCGCGCCGGTACGCTTGTGCGACCGGTCATAGGCGTTCGGATAGCCGAGGTTGAACGACAGGTGGAAGGAGCTGTTCGGGTTCATCTGCTTGGCGGCAACCCGGTAGAATCCTTCCGGCGCCTGCTTGTCGCCTGTCGCGAGCTTCGGACCCAGCAGGCCCGACCAGTTGCAGATGGGATAGGTCTTGAACAGGTGGTAATAGCCGTCGTCCTTGGCCTTCCACACTTCCAGTTCGGACTCTTCCTTGTAGATGCGGATGAAAATGGGCGCGTCCTCGCGCATGCCCTTCTGGGCAAGCAGCGCCTTCGCCTCCGGCGAAAGCGGCTTCATTGCAGGCGTCGTGATCTGTCCGCATCCGGCCAGGCCGAGCGTCAGAACCAGCGCCAGAAGCGCTAACCAGTTCAACTTGGTGTCCCCATCCATACGCAGTGCCCCTTGCGCACGACGTTCACCATCGGGCAACGCAGGTTAATACAGAGTTACCCGATTGAGAACGGCATTCATGGCAGGCCGCCCGGCGGTCGTGCAAGCGACTTTATGGTGAAAAAAGTGACATCATTTGGAAGAAATCTAGGAATTCTGCGGAGTCAGGCCTAAAGGGGCCGGCCGATATCCAGATATTTCTGGCGCCGGGCCCGGCGGACATCTTCCCCGCTCATGCCGTCAAAGGCAGCTATGGCACGGTTAATGGCGTCACCGGCCGCCCGGATGGCCTTGAGAGGGTCGCGGTGGGCGCCACCGGTTGGCTCCGCCACGATCTCGTCGACAACCCTGAATTCCAGCAGATCCTGGGCGGTAATCCGCATATTGGTCGCCGCGTCCTTGGCCCGGGCCGAATCCCGCCACAGGATCGAGGCCGCCGCTTCGGGCGACGCCACCGTATAGATGGCATGCTCGAGCATGATTACCGTGTTCGCCGACGCGATGGCCACGGCCCCGCCCGAACCGCCCTCGCCGATCACCGCCGTCACCAGCGGGACCGTCAGTCCCAGACAGCAGTCGGTGCAGCGGGCGATGGCTTCCGACTGCCCGCGCTCTTCCGCGCCGACCCCGGGATAGGCGCCCGCCGTATCGACGAGAGAGATGGCCGGCAACCCGAAGCGATCGGCCAGTTCCAGCAGGCGGATCGCCTTGCGGTAGCCCTCGGGACGGGCCATGCCGAAATTGTGCTGCAACCGGGTTTCCGTATCGGACCCCTTCTCCTGACCCACCACCACCACGGCACGGCCCGCGAAACGTCCGAGCCCGCCGACAATGGCGTGGTCTTCCGAATAGAGACGGTCGCCGGCAAGCGGCGTGAAGTCCTCTATGAGTTCGCGGATGTAATCCATGCAGTGCGGACGGTCGGGATGCCGCGCCACCTGCGTCTTCTGCCACGGCGACAGGTTGGCGTAGGTATCCTTGAGCGCCGTGCGCGCCTTGATCTCAAGCTTCGACAATTCGTCGGTGATGGAGACGCCGTCGTCCTCGCCGCCCGAGAGCGCACGGAGTTCGGCCACTTTCGTCTCAAGCTCGGCAATCGGCTTTTCGAAATCGAGATACGTACGCATCCGCCGCCCGTTTGTGGCCCGCCGGGAAGCGCGGGCCGGAATGCTTGGTTTTCTTACAGAATTACCACTTTAGTTGGGCCCGACGATGCAGCCTGTCAAGCCGTCTGGCAAGCCTGTGTAAAATCAAGCGTTAACCGGACCGCCCCTTGCCCACGCGTTTGCCCGCACCGCCGCCGGCGGGCGGACGCCCCGCCCCGCCGGGGAGCGGATGTCCGGCCCCGCCGGCGAGCGGATGATGCGTAAGCACGAGTTGCCGCAGCCGCTCTTCAAGCACATGCGTGTAAATCTGCGTTGTCGAGATGTCGGCATGGCCGAGCAACTGTTGCACGGCGCGCAGCTCGGCGCCCCGCTCGAGCAGATGGCTGGCGAAGGCATGCCGCAGCACATGGGGGGACAGCCGTGCCGGGTCGATGCCGGCCCTCGCCGCCACCGCCTTCAGCTCCTGCGCGAAGCGCTGCCGCGTCAGATGCCCCTGGCCCGACGAGGAAGGAAACAGCCACGGCGATCGCGCCAGAGCGGGCGAATTCGCCTCCAGCTCGTCCACATAGCAGGCAAGCGCCTCCAGTGCCGCGCGCGACAACGGCACCATGCGCTCGCGTCCGCCCTTGCCCCGCACGGTCAGCACCCGGTCCCTTGTCTTCGCCACGCTGCGCGGCAGCGACACCAGCTCCGACACGCGCAACCCCGTGGCGTAGAGAATCTCGACCAGGCAGTTCATCCTGAGCGTCCGGAGCCGGCCCCCGCCCTCCTTCGCCTCGCGCCCGGCCGGTTCTGTCGCTGCCTTCAGCAGCCGGTCCACGTCGTCCACTGACAGCACCTTGGGCAGAGGACGGCTCCGCTTGGGCCCCTCGATGGAGGCCGCCGGATCGTCCTTGCGATACTCCTCGGCGTACAGGAACCGGTAGAACTGCCGAAGCGCCGACAGTCGCCGCGCCCGGGAGGAGGACGCCAGCCCGGCCGAGGTCAGCGTTTCCAGGTAATCGGAGATATCCTCGCCGCGCGCGTTCGAGGCGCTACGGCGCCGCCTGGAAAGAAAGGCGAGGAAGTCGGCGAGGTCGCGGGCATAGGCTTCCAGGGTGTTGGGCGCCGCGCCGCGCTCCGCGCTCAGCATTTCGAGGAACAGCGCCACATGCCGGTCCGGTGTGGACCCGTCGCCGCCCGTCCTGCCAGATGGCCTTCCCGCCATGACCGAGCTCCGGGGTTATTTCGGAGTGATGTTCCGCACCGACTTGCTGATTTCCTTGGGTTCCGGCTCGAAATAGTTGGCCAGCACGAAGATGGCCGTGTAGCCAAGGCCGGCGAGAAAGCCGCAAATCACGATGAATCGGAACAATGTCGGCATTCCCGCCCCTTTTTGCAGCGCTTGTGCGGCGGCGAGGGCGCCACTTGCCCCTGTTAACGCCGATGAACTATTGAATTAGCCTTCCCGTGACCCGAAAAGTAAGAGACCGTGCGCTCTACTTGCAACATGAATCCGGTTCAACCCTTGAGGCAGGTGCCATGAGATTCGGGCTGCGCGCCCGCCAGCGGGACCGCAAGAAGGACAAGGCCACCCGCATCGGCAGCCGCCTGGGCGACAAGAGCGTTGTGCTCATCGGCCTGATGGGCGCAGGCAAGACGGCCGTTGGCCGCCGGCTGGCGAGCCAGTTGTCCCTGCCCTTCGTGGACGCCGACAGCGAGATCGAGCGGGCCGCCGGCATGACCGTCAGCGAGATATTCAACGGTCACGGGGAAGCCTATTTCCGCGAAGGCGAGCGCAAGGTCATCGCGCGCCTGCTGGAGAACGGCCCGCAGGTGCTGGCCACCGGCGGCGGCGCCTACATGAATGAAGACACGCGCCGCAACGTCGCCGCGCGAGGTGTATCGGTATGGCTGCGGGCCGACCTGCCGGTGCTGCTCGAACGCGTGGCGCGGCGGGACAACAGGCCGCTGCTGAAGCGCGGCGACCCGGCCGAGATCATGAAGAAGCTCATGGACGAACGTTATCCCATCTACGAGCAGTCGGACATCACGGTCCGCAGCCGCGACGTTCCCCACGACGTGATCGTGGACGAGATCGTCAACGCCCTCGACCGCCAGTTGCGCAAGCACGCCGGCGGCTCCGGCCAGGAAGCCGCCGGCACCGAAGGCGGCGCGCCATGACGGACGCGGCAGCACGGCCGGCTTCGCCGGATACCGCTCCAAGGCGCATCCGGGTCGCCCTCGGCGAGCGCAGCTACGACATCTTCATTGGCCCCGGCCTCATCGAGCGCGCGGGAGAGTACGTTGCCGCCGCGTGCCCGGCGCGACAGGCGGCCATCGTCAGCGATCGCACCGTGGCGGGGCTGCACCTGGAACGCCTCAAGGCCGGCCTGGCGCCGCAAGTGAAGGTCGCCGGCGCCGTCAGCGTGCCCGGCGGCGAATCGAGCAAGTCCTTCGCGCATCTGCAGCAGGTCTGCGAGAAGCTGCTCGAGCTCGGCATCGAGCGGGGAGACCTCGTCATCGCGCTCGGCGGCGGAGTCGTCGGCGACCTCGGCGGATTTGCAGCCAGCATCCTGCGCCGCGGCGTACGCTTCGTGCAGGTGCCGACGACGCTGCTCGCCCAGGTGGACTCCTCCGTCGGCGGCAAGACCGGCATCAATACGCCCCAGGGCAAGAACCTGATCGGCACCTTCTACCAGCCCTCTGTGGTGCTGGCTGACACCGACACGCTCGCCACCCTTCCCGCCCGCCAGTTCCGCGCCGGCTACGCGGAGGTGGCCAAATACGGACTGCTCGGCGACGCGGCCTTCTTTTCCTGGCTGGAGCGCAACTGGCGCGACGTCTTCGCCGGCACATCCGCCCGCGACGAGGCGATTGAAAAGAGCTGCCTCGCCAAGGCCGGAATCGTCGCTGAGGACGAGCGGGAACAGGGCCGCCGGGCCCTGCTCAATCTCGGCCACACCTTCGGTCACGCGCTGGAGGCATTCGCGGGCTATTCGGACCGCCTGCTTCACGGCGAGGCCATCTCGATCGGCATGGTGCTCGCCTTCCAGTTCTCCTGCGAACTCGGCCTTGCGAAACCCGAAGACCGCGACCGGGTGGTGGCGCATCTGGAGACCGTCGGCCTGCCTACCCGCATTGCCCAGATGGTCAACGACAAACCGCGCGCCGCCGATCTGCTCAAGCTGATCGCTCAGGACAAGAAAGTCTCCGGCGGCAAGCTCGCCTTCATCCTGGCGCGCGGCATCGGCGACACCTATCTCGACCGCGATGTACCCACGGACAGGCTCGAGGATTTCCTCGCAAGAGCCTGCGGAGAAAGATGACGACCGGGCTGGCGCTGACAATCGGAGCGATATTTCTTCTTCTGCTGCTTTCGGCGTTCTTCTCCGGCTCCGAGACCGCGCTGACGGCCGCCTCCCGGGCGCGGCTCCATGCCATGGAGCAGGACGGCGTATCGCGGGCGAAGATCGTCAACAAGCTGATTGCTTCGCGCGAGCGTCTGCTTGGAGCGCTGCTGTTCGGCAACAACCTCGTCAACATCCTGGCGTCCGCGATCACCACCAGCCTGTTCCTCGCGGCATTCGGCGAGGCGGGGGTGGCCTACGCCACCCTGGCCATGACCGCGCTGGTGCTGATCTTCGGCGAGATACTGCCCAAGACCTATGCCATCACCAATCCCGACCGGGCCGCCCTGTTCGTCGCGCCCGCCGTGCGCCTGATCGTCTTCGTGTTCGCGCCCATCACCGCCGGCATTCAGGCCATCGTCCGTACCATCCTCAACCTGCTCGGCCCCAAGGTCAGCGAGGACGCCGCGGTTCTGTCGGCGCACGAGGAGATTCGCGGCGCCATCGAGCTGCATCACCTCGAAGGCGGCGTGGTCAAGCATGACCGCGACATGCTGGGCGGCGTCCTCGACCTCGGCGACCTCGAGGTCGCCGATGTCATGGTTCACCGCACCGACATGCACACCATCAATGCCTCCGACCCGCCGGAGAAAATCGTCGACCAGGTTCTGGAGAGCCCGTACACGCGCCTGCCGCTGTGGCGCGAGCAGCCGGAGAACATCGTCGGAATCCTGCACGCCAAGACGCTGTTCAAGTCCCTGCGCGAGCAGGGTGGCGATCCGGCGGGAATCGACATCCAGGCCGCCTGCACGCTGCCATGGTTCGTGCCGGACACCACCGGCCTCAAGGCCCAGCTCAACGCCTTCCTCAGGCGCAAGGCCCATTTCGCCCTTGTGGTCGATGAGTATGGCGAGGTGCAGGGACTGGTGACGCTGGAAGACATTCTCGAGGAGATCGTCGGCGAAATTTCCGACGAGCACGACGTCATCGCCCAGGGCATCCGCCCCCAGTCCGATGGCACCGTGCAGGTGGACGGCTCCGTCCCCATCCGCGATCTCAACCGTGTCATGGACTGGAACCTGCCCGACGAGGAAGCCACGACCATCGCCGGCCTCGTCATCCATCAGGCCCAGACCATCCCCCGTCCCGGCCAGGCCTTCACCTTCGACGATTTCCGTTTCGAGGTGCTGCGCCGAGAGAAGAACCGGGTAACGGCCCTCAAGATCACGCCCATGGGCGCCCCGGCAAAAAGCCCGCGCAAGCGGGCCTGAAGCCCGGAGGCCCATTCATTCCGGGTTCATCTTCACTTTGCGAGTGTTTGCGCAGTAGAATGCTGAACCCGCATGCCGGGAGGAGAATGTCATGAAATCCGCATCCTTTTTTGCAACCCTTGCCATCGCAATCGCCGTTGGCCTCGCCGCCGCGGCTCCGTCGCTGGCGCAGGACGCGCCCAGCAAGGATCAGATGCTCAAGGCACTGAAGAAGCCCGCAACCCGCTCCCTGGTCATCACCGACCCGGCCAAGGAGAAAAAGGAGCAGGAGCTCATCAAGACCCTGCAGACCCGGGGCACCCGCGCCATCACCGTCGAGGAACGCGCGCAGGTGGCCGAGATCGTCAAGGAGAAGCCGGCTCTCGATCTGGAAATCTTCTTCGCCTACAACTCCGATGTGATTCAGCAGGAGTCGGTCCCCAGCCTGATGAATCTGGGCAAGGCTCTCATTGACGGCGAGCTGAAGGACACGGTCTTCCTCGTCGGCGGCCATACCGATGCAACCGGCTCCGATATCTACAATCTCGACCTGTCGCAGCGCCGCGCCAACTCGGTGAAGGGCTTCCTGATGCAGAACTTCAAGATCGCTCCGGATCGCCTGGTCGCCACCGGCTTCGGCGAGGAGCAGCTCAAGGATCCGGCGGACCCCGCCGGCGGCATCAACCGCCGCGTCCAGATCGTCAACCTGGCCAGCGTGAAGCAGGCAGGCAAGTAGCCCGGACGCTCATTCCCCCGGCGCGCTGGCCTTGATGGCCAGCGCGTGCACGCCCCCCCCGAGCTCGGCCGCGAGCGTCTCGTTGACCATGCGATGCCGGTTGACGCGGCTCTGTCCGGAGAACCGGTCCGAGACGATGGTCACGCGGAAATGACTCTCGCCGGTCCCCGGCGAAGAGGCATGATGGGCATGCAGATGCGACTCGTTGCGCACCTCCAGCAAGGAGGGCGCAAAGGCCTCGGTTAACTTCTGCCTGATAGTGCTTTCAAGCGACATGACCGGCTCCTGATTCCGCTTGTGAGTGGCGCGCGCCCGTGGGGCTCCCGCGACCTATTGTATTGGACCTTCGCCAACCCCATACTCGCTCCGTGAAACTGGATTCTGAATATTTCGACTGCATTCGCGTCAAGCCGGACGAGGACCGGATCGCGCGCCGGTCCCTGCCGCGCTGCGAGTGGAAGGGCTGCGACAACCCTGCCACTCACCCGGCCCCGCGCGGCCGCGGGCAGGAAGGCAGATACTTCCACTTCTGTATCGACCACGTGCGCCAGTACAACAAGTCCTACAATTATTTCGAGGGCATGAGCGACGAGGACGTGGTCAGCCACCAGAAGTCCGACGTGACCGGCCAGCGCCCGACCTGGGCCATGGGCGTCAACCGCTGGGGCCGCAAGCAGGAGCCGGGCAGCACACGGCCTTCCGGCTTCAGCGCCTTCACCGTGGACGACCCCTTCGGAATGTTCGGCCCCGGCGACGGCCATGGCGCTGCGATGCCGGAAACCGAGGCCAGGCCCATCCGCAACGCCGAGCGCAAATGCCTGAAAGCCCTGGACCTGGACGTCTCGGCGAGCCCGAAGACCATAAAGTCCCGTTTCAAGGAGCTTGTGAAGCGCCTGCATCCCGACCACAACGGCGGCGACCGCGGGGCCGAGGACAAGTTGCGCGAAGTCATCCAAGCCTATAACTATCTAAAGCAGGCGGGCCTCTGCTGAGGCCTTTCGCCCCGGACGCTCCCGTTTATGGGATATGCGCCCGGCCTCTGGCCCGAAACACATTGGCGCGGCCGACGACGCCGCGCCCGAAATAACGACTGGATTTCCAATACATGCCAAGCGCCGCCAAAGCCGAGACGCCCGGCCTGCCCGACATGACCGTATCGGTCCGCCAGGTCTTCGGCATCGATTCCGACCTCGAGGTTCCCGCCTATTCCAAGGCGGACGAACATGTTCCCGATCTCGACCAGGACTACCTGTTCAACCGGGACGTGACCCTCGCCATCCTCGCCGGCTTCAAGCACAACCGGCGCGTCATGATCCAAGGCTATCACGGCACCGGCAAATCCACCCATATCGAGCAGGTGGCCGCGCGGCTCAACTGGCCCTGCATCCGCGTCAATCTCGACAGTCATGTCAGCCGCATCGACCTGGTCGGCAAGGACGCCATCGTGCTGAAGGACGGCCAGCAGGTCACCGAGTTCCGCGAGGGCATCCTGCCCTACGCCCTGCAGTCGAACACCGCCCTGGTTTTCGACGAGTATGACGCCGGCCGGCCGGACGTGATGTTCGTCATCCAGCGCGTGCTGGAGGTGCAGGGACGCCTCACGCTGCTCGACCAGTCCAAGGTGATCCGTCCGCACCCGGCTTTCCGGCTGTTCTCGACCACGAACACCATCGGCCTCGGCGACACCTCCGGCCTGTATCACGGCACCCAGCAGATCAACCAGGGCCAGATGGACCGCTGGAACATCGTTGCCACCCTCAACTACCTGCCGCACGAGGACGAGGTTCGCATCGTGCTGGCCAAGGCCAAGAGCTATGACACCGGGGAAGGCCGCAAGACCGTCTCCGCCATGGTGCGGCTCGCCGACCTGACCCGCAGCGCCTTCATCAACGGCGATCTCTCCACCGTCATGAGCCCCCGCACGGTGATTACCTGGGCGGAGAACGCGGAGATTTTCGGCGACATCGGCTTCGCCTTCCAGGTCAGTTTCCTCAACAAGTGCGACGAGCTGGAGCGGGGTCTGGTGGCGGAGTTCTACCAGCGCTGCTTCAACGCCGAGCTGCCGCAATCGACGGCGAACGTCGCCCTCAGCTGAGCCGCCATGCCCCCAGCCAAACGCAAGGACGGACCTGCTGAGCCCTTCAAGCAGGCGCTCGCGCTTGCGACACGGGCCATTGCGGGGGATTCCGAGCTGCAGGTGTCCTACACCGCCGATCCGCCCGGCCTGTCCGGCGGCGCGGTCAAGCTGCCCGAACCCTCGCGCGTACCCAGCCGCGCGGAGATCGACGCCATCCGCGGCCACGCGGACTCCGCCGCATTGACCCTGGCCTGCCACGACGCAGGCATCCACCGCAGGCTCGTGCCCGGGGGCGGCCTCGCCCGCTCGGTCTTCGAGGCGGTCGAGCGCGCCCGCGTGGAGGCGATCGGCGCCCAGCGCATGGCCGGCATGGCCCGCAACCTCACCGCCAAGATCGAGCATAAATACGAGCGCGGCAACTGGGACCAGATCAGCGACAAGAGCGAGGCGCCCCTCGACGAGGCCCTCTCCCTGATGGTGCGCGAGCGCCTCACCGGCGCCTCGCCGCCTCTCAACGCCATGCCCATGGTCGACGCCTGGCGGGCATGGGTCGACCAGCGCACCGGCAACGTCATGGACCGGCTGGACGAACTGGTGGATGACCAGGACGCCTTCGGCCGGCTCATCCGCGACATGCTCACCGCCCTCGACCTCAGCGAGGAGATGCAGGAGCAGTCCGACCAGGACAGCGACGGCGAGGAGAATTCCGAATCCGACAGCAACTCTTCCGAAGCCGGAGAGCAGGGAGAGACCGGCGAGACAGGAGAAGTGCTCTCCGCCGAGGACACCGCCGCCCAGGGCGAAGGAGGCGACGAACTCGAGCTGTCCGATCTCGGCGACGTGGACACCATGGACGGCGACGCGGACGGAAAGGGCGACGCCCAGCCCAACGAGCCCTGGCGCCCCAATGCCTCGGTTCTCGATTCACCGGAACGCTTTGGCTACAACGTCTATATGCGCCAGTTCGACGAGACGGTCGCCGCGGAGGACCTTTGCGACCCGGACGAGATCGAACGGCTTCGCGCCTTCCTCGACAAGCAGTTGCAGAACCTGCATGGCGCTGTCTCGCGCCTCGCCAACCGCCTGCAGCGCCGGCTGCTGGCGCAACAGAACCGCGGCTGGGACTTCGACCTCGAAGAGGGCATTCTCGACGTGGCGCGGCTGCCGCGCGTGGTCACCGACCCCATGCATCCGCTCTCCTTCAAGCGCGAGCGCGACACCGACTTCCGCGACACCGTGGTCACGCTGCTTCTGGACAACTCCGGCTCGATGCGCGGACGCCCCATCATGGTGGCCGCCTGCTGCGCCGATATCCTGGCGCGCACGCTGGAGCGCTGCGGCGTCAAGGTCGAGATCCTCGGCTTCACCACCCGCGCCTGGAAAGGCGGCCAGTCGCGCGAACAGTGGCTCGCCTCGGGCAAGCCGCCCGCGCCCGGACGCCTGAACGACCTGCGCCACATCATCTACAAGGCCGCCGACGCGCCGTGGCGACGGTCGCGCCGCAATCTCGGGCTGATGATGCGCGAGGGCCTGCTCAAGGAGAACATCGACGGCGAGGCGCTGACATGGGCCCATTCGCGCCTGCTGGCCCGGCCCGAGCAGCGCCGCATCCTGATGATGATCTCCGACGGCGCGCCTGTTGACGATTCCACGCTCTCGGTGAATTCCGGCTGCTACCTCGAGCGGCACCTGCGACAGGTCATCGAGGAGATAGAGACCCGTTCTCCGGTCGAACTCATCGCCATCGGCATCGGCCATGACGTGACCCGCTACTACCGCCGTGCCGTCACCATCACCGACGCGGAGGAACTGGCTGGCGCGCTCACCGGCAAGCTGGCGGAACTGTTCGAGGAAGACTCGGCCAAGACATCCGGCCAGCCGCGGCGCGGCAGCTCCCGCCGCCCGGCGCGATCTCTGCACTAGCCCTTCCGTCCATGGTCGCCACCCGTATCCGAGCCATCGCCGCAGCCGGAACGCTCGCGGCCGCGCTGGCCCTCGGCGCCTCCGGGTCCGACTCGGAGGAGCTGACCCGGCCTGTCCCGGTCGAGGCGACGGTCCGCGCCATACCCTTCGAGACCGGCTTTCCCGGACGCACCCGCTTCGGCAAGCTGGAATGGCTGGGGACGCTCGAACTGGAATCGGAGTCGCCCTACTTCGGCGGCTATTCGGGCATCGCGGTCAGCGCCGACGGGAAAGAGTTCATGGCCGTGTCCGACGCCGGAAGCTGGCTGCGCGGACGCATCGTCACCAACGCCGCGGGCCTGCTCACGGGCGTCGCCGGACTGACCGCGGGACCGTTGCTTGGCCCCGACGGCAAGCCGCTCGACAGGAAGGCCGACGCCGATGCGGAAGGGGTGGCCTCCGCGGTGCCCGGCAGGCTCGACGGCGAGACCTTCATTGCCTTCGAACGCAGGCACCGCATCGTCGTCTCCGGCAATGGCCCCGAGGGTCTGGGACCGGTGACGCGCCAGGTCGTGCTGCCGCCGGAAGCCCTCAAGGCCAGCGGCAATGCGGGCCTGGAGGCGATCACCGTGCTGCGCGATGGCCCCGACAGGGGCGCACTGGTAATTTTCGCGGAGAAGCTGCTCGACCCGGCCGGAAATCACAGCGGCTGGCTGCTCGGGCCCGACGCTCCGCGCCGGCTGTCCCTGAAGCGCCTCGACGGGTTCGACGTCACCGACGCCGCGGCGCTTCCCGGTGGCGGCGTCGTGGTGCTGGAACGATGCTTCCCCTGCCCCATCCTCACCCAGATGCGCCTGCGCCGCCTGTCAGCCCAAGACCTGGCGTCGGGCAAGCCGATGGAGGGCGACACGCTCCTGCTCGCCGGCCAAGTCTACGAAATCGACAACATGGAAGGGATCGCGGTTCACATCGACGCCCGGGGCCGCAGCATCCTTACCGTCATCTCCGATGACAACTTCAACCGCCGCTTCCAGCGCACGCTCCTGATGCGCTTTCTCGTCGCGGACTGAAGGCCCCCGGCCGCGGCAATCGCCGCAGTTGCACGAATTGTCCCGAAATGGGTCAAACATTCGCCCATATGCAGCGCCAGTTTCTGCGTCGTCGGGTTCTGTCGGAAGTACGGCGACGGCGTGCCGTCGTCAGGGGTATTGCGTACCGGCAAAGCCTCCGGTCGTGACGCATAGGCGTGCATTCGCGTGCGCCTAGCATGGCCGGAGCCGCGCGCCAGCGGGTCAGAATGACAGCCCGGAGTGAACATGGGGACTGCGGCCGTCCGGCCATTTGTCGGGCGAGGAGGACGGCTGTTGTCCGGTCGGGAAACACGAAAGGCAACCGCCATGGCTGGCTACACGGATAGACCGTCTTTTCCGGGAAACCCGCACAGGGGAGCGTCGCGGCAGTCGCCGCGGGCACGGGCGCCCGGCGGCCTGCGTGACAGGCTGGCCGAGCTAAACGCCGGCCCCGCCCGCACCGCGCCCCCGAACGCCGCCCGCAGCGCGCGCCGCAGGGATGACGAGACCATCCGCTCTCTCGGCGAATGGATCGACGAGATCAACCGTCAGCCCGCGGTCTATGACACCGGCATCAAGATCACCACTCCCGAGGTCTGGCCGCCCGCGCCTGACGGCTCTCCCCGCGAGGGCATCGCCCCGTGGAAGCTGGCCCGCAGGCGCGAACTCGCCAGCCGCTATGGTCCCCTGATCGCCGTCGCGGCACTCGCCGTCCTCTATTTCGGCTATGACGCCGTCATCAAGCGCAACGGGGCCATCGTCCACGAAGCCGGGCCCGCCGCGGTCACCCCGGCGAGGACGCTGCCGCTCGTCGAGGAGCGGCCGCCCCATGCCGGAGCCGTTCCCGCGCGCGCGCCCTTCCGTATCGCAGTCGCACCGCTGACGGCGGGCCGGCCGTCGGCGGTCAACGTCACCGCGACCGGCGCCGCCGTGAGCGGCGATGCCGTGTTCGCCTTCTCGGGGCTGCCTTCGGGCGCCAGCCTCTCGGCGGGAAGCTTCGCTGACGGCCGCTGGACCTTCACTCCGCGTGAGCTGCCCGGCCTGACGCTGACGCCGCACGCCGCCTATCAGGGCGAGCTGGTCTTCAAGGCCGCCCTCATGCGCGACGGAACCGAGCTGCACAGCGAAAGTCTCAGCCTGCCGGTGCGGACCGCGAGCATGGAACCACGCCAGCCGGCCATGGCCGTGGCGGCCACGGCCTCACC